>JAYTEJ010000071.1:0-5089 GCA_043735365.1 Acidobacteriota bacterium | reverse complement strand
AGCGCCAGCTGTTCATGGGGGCGGGGGGCCAGCGCCCCCTGCGCCGCCATCAGCCGGACGTCGCGTGCGACCTCTCCCCGTTTGAAGAAGTCGACCAGGGGTGAACGCCATCCTGTATCCATCTACCGCTCCTCACGAACCATCGTCAGCCGGCGGATGCCGACCGCAGCCTTGCCACCAGGTGTGCGGGATCCGCCTGCTCGAAGAGGCCGATGCCCGCGAGCCCGGCCGCGCCCGCGCCGAGCGCCGCCCGCGCGGTCGCCTCGCTCACCCCGCCGATCGCCAGCACCGGCAACCGCACGCTGGCGCAGACCCGCCGGAGCGCCTCATATCCGGCGAGCGGATGGCCGGCCGGTTTCGAGAGCGACGGAAACACTGTGCCGAACAACAGATAGTCGCAGCCTCCGGCCGCTTCAACCGCCGCGGCCTCGGCTTCGGAATGGACCGAACGGCCGACGAGAAACGGCGGCGCCGCCAGGCGGCGGACGTCGGGGGCGGAGAAGGAGTTGCCGCGCAGGTGCACCCCCGCCGCTCCGGCCGCCAGCGCCACGTCGAGCCGATCGTTCACCACGACGCGGGCGGATGTGCCTGCGACCGCGCCTAGCGCCTCGCGCGTCAGCTCGAAGAGCGCCCGGGCGTTGAGGTCAGGATCGCGAATCTGGATCAGATCGACGCCGGCGCGGGCGGCCTGTTCCACGCGAGCGATGAGCGCGGAGGCGCCGCCGCCGCCGCGGCGCGACACCAGGCACAGGATAGGGACCGGCCCCGGCAGGCTAGACCTCGGCATTGCGACGGGGCCGCGACTCGGCACCGCGGCGTGCGCCGAAGATCCCGGCCAGCTCGATCAAGCCGGCGATCGCGGTAATGGCGCCGATGCCGGAGACGCCGCCGCGGACGAACGCGCTCGAGGCGGCACGCTCCACCAACGGCAGTGCCGCGGCGAAGAAATTGTGCTCCCAGAACCCGGACCAGGGGGCGACCACGAGCACCAGTCCCGCTTCCAGGAAGTACGCCGCGAACAGAAATCGCGTGAAGAAGGAGATCTCAGCCTCCCGCCTGGACGCGCGCCAGCCGTGCGGCCCGCGCACCGGCATCCCGGTAATCGCCGACCTCCGACTGCAGCTCGAGCAGCACGGCGAGCGCGCGCGACACTTCCCCGGCGTCCTCGAGCGCGACCGCCAGATCGTAGAGCAGGGCCCGCCCCTCCTCCGCCGTGGGCGCTGGGACCTCGGCCGCCTTTCCCATCCATTCGATCGCGTGCGCGAGGTCTCCCTGCTCCCGATAGAAGCGGCCCAGCAGGCGTCCCGCCTCGAACCGCTGCTGCGGCGCGCGCGCGGCCCCTTTCAGCGCCGTGACGGCCTCGTCCGCCATCCCCATCTCGAGGTAGGTTCGCGCGATGGTCATCAGCCGCTCCGACTGTGCCGCGGGCGCCTGGCGCGCCGCGTCGCCGCGCAGCACGCCGAACACCTCGTCGAGTGTTTCCTTCTCCGGCGGCGCCTCCCCGTGCAGATCGCCCAGCATGGTGGTGAGATCGATTTCCATCGCTTCACGGGGAGCCGGCGCCGGCATATCCGGAGGCGCGGCCGCCGGCTCGGCGGGCGGCTCGGGGGACGACGCGGCGGCGGCCGGCGCGGCCATCTCCGACGGAGCGCCGTCCCAGAAATGGTCGGTGGCGACAAACGGCGTCTGTCCGCTGAGGCGCTCCGCGATGACGCTGTCGGGCTCAGGGACACGCAGCATCACCAGCGCCCGCCGGAAGCGCTCGATGTGGGCGGGTTCCCACGGTTCACGGGCCACCAGATCCTCGGCGATCACCCGGGCCTCGGCCGCCTGCGACGCCGCCAGGTAGGCGTCGGTCAGCTGCGCCTGGGTCTCGTACATCGCGGTTTCGAGCCCGCCGTCGACGCAGACCTCGACCAGCTTCAGCAGCGCGGGGATGTGGGCCGGCACGTATCCCACGAACGTCTGCAGCACGCCCGCGGCCGGCTCGAACTCGGAAGCCGCGACGTGTCGATCGGCCGCCGCATCGGCCACGGCGAACCCCGCGTCGGCATCGGTCGGCGCCATCCGCCAGGCATATCCGAGCACGTCGTTCAGACGCTCGGGCGCCTGCGCGAGCATTTCCACCAGCAGGCTCGAGGCCGCGGCAAAGGCGCCGGCGCCCATCTCCACCTCGACGAGCGCATCGAGCAGCGCCGGATCGCTGCCGGCGGTCTCGCGATCCAGGTAGCCTCGCGCCGCGGCCGGATCGCCGGCGGCGATCGCGGCCTTTGCCAGGATGGTGCGTCCGTCGATGTCGCCGGCGTTCAGCCGCACCGCTTCGCGCAGCGCCTCGAGCGCCTCCGGCTCGCGTCCCTTCTCCAGCAGGCCGTCGTAGATCTCGCGGAATTGCGCCGCCGCGCCCGCCTCGTCCCCCTCGCCCGCCCGCACCCTGGCGGCGGCGGCGCGGGCCTCGAAGTCGGACGGGTCCACCGCGCCGAGCAGGACGACGATCTCTTCGGCTCCCCGCGCGTCCCCGCGCGTGCGCCTCCGCGCCGCGACCGCGCCGTAATAGGTCTTGGCGTCCTTGAGCAGGCCGAGCCGCACCGAGAGATCCGCCAGCTTCAGCTGGGCCGACTCCTCGTCGGGCACGAGCTTGAGGATCTTCTTGTAGATGGCGGCGGCCCGGGGATAGAAGCCGTCCTGGAAGAAGTGCTCGGCGATGCGCGCATACTGGGCGACCGCCTTCGCCGGCTGGCTGGCCCGGGCGTAGAGATCCCCAAGCGTATTGGCGGTATTCCAGTCCCGAGGCTGGTCTTCGGCGACGCGAAGGTACTCGGCAATCGCGTTGTCGAGCCGACCCTGCCGAAGCAGCTTTTCGGCCTTTTTCAGCGTCTCTTCACGATCGAGGGGCACGAGGTTCTCCAGGGACCAGAGCGCGCTGGGGGGCCGAGGCGTCCATCCTATCAAAGAGGGACTGCGGCCGGAACGACCGCCGGTGCGCGTCGGAATACCCGAACCGGAAAACCGCGTCGAGATGATCCGCGGTGCAGTAGCCCTTGTGGCGGTCGAATCCGTAGCGGGGATCGGCGGCGTGCAGCTCGAGCATCATCCGGTCGCGGGTGACCTTGGCGACGATCGAGGCCGCCGCGATGGCCGTGCAGCGGGCATCACCATGCGGCACGGCGCGCTGCGCCATCAGCAGGCCGGGCACGCGGAACGCGTCCACCAGCACGAAGTCCGGGAGCGGCACGAGCTGGAGGATGGCGCGCTGCATCGCCCGCAGCGACGCCTGATGGATGTTGAGGGTGTCGATCTCCCCGATGTCGGCGCCGGCCACCGACCAGGCCAGCGCACCACGGGTGATCCGGGTATAGAGCTCGGCTCGTTCGAGCGCGGTCACCGACTTGGAATCGCCGATGCGGGGAATGTAGCGATCCGGGTCGAGGATGACGGCCGCGGCGATGACCGGGCCGGCCAGGCATCCCCGCCCGACCTCGTCCACGCCGGCGACCAGGTTGAAGCCCAGCCGCCGGACGGTGTTCTCGAGGGTCCTGAACGCGCGCACCTTCACCACGGCCGCAGCTGGGCGCTTACGCGGTCGGCTTCTTCTGGGTGACGTCCTTCATGCGCGCTGCCTTGCCCTTGAGCTCGCGGAGGAAGTAGAGCTTGGCGCGGCGGACGCGGGCCGTGCGGAGGACGTCGATCTTGTCGATGATCGGCGAATGCAGCGGGAAGATGCGCTCGACCCCCTGGCCGAACGAGACCTTGCGCACCGTGAAGGTCGCGCGTGACCCGCCGCGGTGCATGCCGATAATCATGCCCTCGAAGACCTGGATCCGCTCCTTGTCCCCTTCGCGCACCTTGACGTGCACTTTCACGGTGTCGCCAGGCTTGATCGCCGGCCGCTCGACCATGTTTACGCGCTCGACGCTTTCAACCGCATTCATCTCAGACACTCCTTCTTGAAATCCCGATGCGCTCCGCTACTCGCCGTCCGGCGGGTCCGGCCGCAATTCCCTGAGCAGCGCCGCGTCCTCCGCGTCGAGGGCCAGCCCCTGCAACAGATCCGGACGCCGCTCGAGCGTGCGCGCCAGCGCCTCGCGTCGTCGCCACCGCTCGATCTCCCGATGATGCCCCGACAGCAGCACCGCCGGCACCTCGAGGCCGTCGAACGACGCCGGCCGCGTGTATTGCGGGTAATCGAGCAGCCCGCGCGAAAACGAGTCGCGCGCCACCGATTCCTCGTCGCCGACCACCCCCGGCACCAGCCGCGCGACCGCGTCCGCGATCACCAGCGCCGGCAACTCGCCGCCCGACACCACGTAATCCCCGATCGACACGGTGTCGGTCGCCAGGTGCATCCGCACCCGCTCGTCCACTCCCTCGTAGCGCCCGCACAGGATCGCCACGTGGGCCATGCCCGCAAACCGCCGCGCCTCGGCCTGGCTGAACCGGCGGCCGTCCGGCGACGTCAGGATCACGGCGTCCGGCGTACCCCGCTCCGCCCGGATGTGCGCCACCGCCCTGAACAGCGGCTCCGCCTTCAGCACCATCCCCGGCCCGCCGCCGAACGGCATGTCGTCGACGACACGGTGCCGGTCGGGCGCATGGTCGCGGAGGTCGTGTACCCGCACGTCGAGCAGGCCGCGATCGATGGCGCGCCCCACCACTCCCTCGGCCAGCGGTCCCGCGATCATCTGCGGGAAGATGGTGACGAAGTCGATCTTCACCTCATCGTCCGGTAAATCTCGGTCACGCCCGGTAAATCTCGAGCAGGCCGGCCGGGGGATCGACGACGATCCGGCGCGCCGCCATGTCCACTTCGGCGCAGATACCCTCGACCAGCGGCAGCATCACGTGCCCGTCGACCACCAGGTAGCTGCGATCGAGCGTCCCCTCGACGGCGGTGACGCGGCCGATCACACCGCCCGACCGGTCCTGCACCTCGCAGCCGACCAGGTCGTGGCGATAGTAGGTGCCGGCGGGCAGCGGTGCGAGGCCGCCCTGATGGACCCAGACCTCGGCGCCGGCCAGCCCCTCCGCCGCGTCCATGGTCTCGATGCCCTCGAGCGCCAGAATCGGCCGCCCCTGATGGAAGCGGACCTCC
>JAYTEJ010000070.1:0-6353 GCA_043735365.1 Acidobacteriota bacterium | reverse complement strand
CAGCGCGATGCACGCAACCGGCACCTCGACGACGAACGAGGTCACATTCTTGTCCGCGAGATCGTCCTTCTCGACGTTCTCGGCGCCAAGCGGATTGGTGACGTTGACCAGGTCGAAGGTCTCGCCGAGGTTGACGACGAACGGATCCTTGCGCTGGCCGACGAACATACGGCCGTCCCCGCAGCCGGGGATGGCGATGTTGTAGATGTGGTTGCGCGCGTAGGTGGAGTACTGCGGAATCGACTTGTTGCCGATGTTGTCCACCGGCTTGCGGAACGACGCCGAGCTGTCGGCCGAGTTGGTGATCGGCGACGACATGCCCGCACGGCGGTCGCCCCTGATGATGTTGACGGTGTAGCTCTCCTCGCGGTTGAGGAAGGCCGTGTCGCCGGCGTTAGGCCCGATCTGCCCGATGTTGATCAGCGGCACCGCCACCATCACGCCGCCCGCATCGACCGCGAGATCCTTGACCAGAATCGAGGGCCGGAACTGAAAGGTGATGTCTTCCTTGGCGTCGCCGTTGTTGTCGAGGTTGATCTCGTAGACCGCGCTCGGGTCGAGCGAGAAGTAGTTCGGCCCGCCGTACGGATCCTGGAGCGGATTGTAGTTCGCGATCAGCGTCACGTACCCTTCCCGGCCAGTTTCGTAGCTCTTGAACATGTAAAAGTCCGTGCCGTCGAGCTTGGGGGTTTTCGAGATCCCCGGAGCTTCCCGATGGCTGGACCCCTGCAGCGCAATGCCTGCCCCCGCGACCAGTGCCATCACGGCACCCAGCCGTCGTCGATTCATTCTCATTCATCCTCCTGTAGCTCAGCCGGTGCAGGTCGCCCGGCGGCGACGGATCGCGAGACTCTGTTGTCGCCCGGACCCAGGGCTCGCGTCGCCGCCCGCGCCTGCACGGCTTCGTGCTGACTACGCAGGGGGTGGGGGGATCGGATTGATTGGCAGGTCGAGGGGCGCCGCGGCAGCACATCTCTCAGGGCATGATTGCGAAGATGATGCGCTGTCGATGTCGAGACCGGCCGTCGCGACGGCACTCAGTGCGTGCCCCAGACCACCCGCCTAGGCGAGGAGCTTGTCGACGACGTTGCCCTTGACGTCGGTGAGGCGGAAATCGCGGCCCTGGAAGCGGTAGGTCAGTTTCTCGTGATCGACGCCCAGCAGACGCAGCATCGTCGCATGCAGGTCGTGCACGTCCACAGGGTCTTCGACGACGTTGTAGCCGAGCTCGTCGGTCTTGCCGATAGTGACCCCGGGCTTGATGCCGCCGCCCGCCAGCCACATCGTGAAGGCCCGGGGATGATGATCCCGTCCGAGGAACTTCGATCCGTTCCTGGCTTCGTTCATGGGCGTGCGTCCGAACTCTCCACCCCAGACGACGAGGGTGTCGTCCAGCAGGCCGCGCTGCTTGAGATCCGTCAGTAGCCCGTAGACGGGACGGTCGGTCTGGCGGCACAGCCGCGGCAGCTTTTCGACGATGTCCTCGCCGAACGAGGCGCCGTGGGTGTCCCAGCCGCGATGGAACAGCTGGACGAAGCGGACGCCGCGCTCGACCAGCCGCCGCGCCAGCAGGCAGTTGTTGGCGAACGATGCCTTGCCGGGCTCGGTCCCGTAGAGCTCGTGAATCGCCGGCGGTTCGTTCGAGACGTCGGTCAGCTCCGGCACGCTGGTCTGCATCCGGTAGGCGAGCTCGTAGGCGGCAATGCGGGTGTGAATCTCCGGGTCGCCGACGTCGAGCGCGTGGGCGCGGTTGAGATCGTTGATCGCCGCGATCGAACGGCCGCGGACCTCGGCGTCCACTCCCTCCGGATTGGAGGCAAAGAGCACCGGCTCGCCGCTCGATCGGAACTCGACGCCTTGGTGGGTGGTGGGAAGGAAACCGCTGCCCCAGCACGACTTGCCGCCGTCGGGATTGTTTTCGCCCGACAGCAGGACGACGAAGGCGGGCAGGTCGCTGTTCTCGCTGCCGAGGCCGTAACTGAGCCAGGACCCGAGGCTGGGCCTGCCAATCACCTGGTGGCCGGTGTTCATGAAAATCTGCGCCGGCGCGTGGTTGAACTGCGTCGTCTGCATCGAGCGGACGATGGCGATGTCGTCGGCGACCTTGGCGAGATTTGGCAGCAGCTCCGAGATCTCGGCGCCGGACTGGCCGTACTTCCGGAACTGGAACGGCGAGCCGAGCAGCTTCGGCGTTCCCTTGATGAAGGCGAAACGCTCCCCCTTGATGAACTCCGCCGGGATGTCCTGGCCGTCGTGCTTCGTCAGCACCGGCTTCGGGTCGAAGAGATCGATCTGCGACGGCGCGCCAGCCATGAAGAGGTAGATGACGCGCTTGGCCTTCGGCGCGAACTGCAGCAGGTGGGCGGGCGAGGGCGTCCCCTGCGTGCGCGCCGAGAGGCGCGTGTCCATGAGGGACGCCAGCGCCAGGCCGCCGATGCCGAACGACGCCTGTTCGAAGAAGTGGCGGCGGGTAATGCTGCGGATACTCATTCCTTGGTGACCGCTTCGTCCAGGTTGAGGAGCATGCTGGCGACCAGCGTCCAGGCCGAGATCTCCGCCGGATCCTCCTCCGCTGCGCCGGCTACGAGCACGGCCGCGTCGGGGTGCGTCCGGTAGTGCTGCAGCTCCTTGTCGTAGGCCTCGGCAAGGCGGGTGAGCTCGAGCGGCGTGCCCTCGCGCGAAAGCACGAGCCTGACGCCTTCCGCGGCACGCTCGCGGGTCGTGGCGGCGGCGCGCCGCATCCGGCCGGCCAGCGCCCGGGCGGCCTCGAACGACGCCGGATCGTTCAGCTGCGTCAGCGCCTGGAGCGGTGTATTGGTCCGCACCCGCCGGACCGTGCAGTACTCGCGGCTGGTGGCGTCGAAGGTCATGAAGCTGGGATAGGGGGACGTCCGGCGCCAGAACGTATAGAGGCTGCGCCGGTAGCGATCCTCGCCGCTGCTCGTCGTCCACTTGTCGGAGCTGTAAGGCTGGTTCCAGATTCCGTCCGGCTGCAGCGGGAAGACGCCCGGGCCGAACATCTTCGTGCTGAGCAGCCCGCTCGCCGCCAGCGCGACGTCGCGGATCATCTCCGCCTCCATCCGCACGCGCGGCCCGCGGGCCAGCAGGCGGTTATAGGGATCGCGCTCCACCAGCGCCTGCGGCGCCGCCGAGGTCTGGCGGTAGGTCGCCGACAGCACGATCTCGCGCAGGAGGGCCTTCTGGCTCCAGCCTTTGGCCACGAACTCCGTGGCCAGCCAGTCGAGCAGCTCTGGGTGTGACGGCGGCGCCCCCTGCGAGCCGAAGTCCTCGCTGGTTTCGACGATGCCGCGGCCGAAAAGCTGTTCCCAGATCCGGTTCACGGCCACACGGGCGACCAGCGGGTTGTTCTCGTCCACCAGCCACCGGGCCAGCCCGAGGCGGTTGACCGGCTGGTCGTCGCGCATCGGGTGCAGCGCCGCGGGGGTGCGCGCGTAGACGCGCTCCCCTTTGGCCGCGAAGCTGCCGCGAACGCGCAGCTCGAACGACGGCCGCTCGAAGCCGCTGCGCTCGCGCATCACCAGCGTCGAGGGAATCTCGAGTGCGGCCAGCGCCTTGCGGGCCGAGGCCAGCGCCTCCCGGGCGGGTTTCAGGATCGGCGTCGTTGCCCGGAACGCGGCGGCGAGTTCGTCCGCCTGCGCGGCCGTGCGTTCGGCCGGGGCGGTGTGCAGCACCTGACGCAGCCGCGGCGCCAGCTCCACACCCTGGAGCGGCGCCGGGGCGTCCGTCACCGACACCCGGAACCGCCCCAGCCCCTGGCCGATGGCGCCGTCGAGCTGATCGATCCGCAGCGTGATTCGCGTACCGCCGTCGAAGCCGAACGGCGCCGCCGCGGTCAGCGCCGCATGGCGCGGCAGCCGCTCGGTGTCGCGCATCGCGTTGACCGCCCACGAGCCGCGCGGCCGGTCGCCCGGTTCGGACGAAGCCGCGAGCAGCACCGCCGGGTCGAAGGCGCCGGCGGAGTCGTCCACCCGAAGTGTCTCGAAGCGCACGGCCTCCGGAGATTGACTCGCATCCGTCAGCGGCGCGGCCGCCGCCCCCAGGCCGGTGATCCGGAAGTGCCCGTACGCGTCCCTGCCAGGGCCGCCCCTCGGCAGCGTGGCGTCGGGCAGTGCTTCGAGCTGCAGCCCGGTAATCCGCCGCAGCGTGGTCTTCGCGGTGACGGTATACGAGGTGAGCTTTGGATTGGGGCCCGACGCCAGCACCGATCCATCCGGCATCACGGTCAGGACGACGCCGTTGCTGGCGGTCACGCTCTCGGGCGTCAGTGGCGTCCAGGCGGCTTCGTCGGTCCGCAGCGCCGCTTCCCACGGCCGCTGCGCGTCCGCCAGTTCCGGCGTCGCCGTCTTCAGCACCTGCTCCAGGCGATCGATCTCGGCCTGCTGCGTCTTGTAGGCGGACTCCTGCGCAGGCGTGGCAAGATCCAGCGTCGGCTCGAAGAAGCGGGTGCCGTCCCCGAAGCTGCGGCTCTCGTAGTCGGCGTTGGCGAAGAACGCCAGCATCCGGTAATAGTCCTTCTGGCTGAAGGGGTCGTACTTGTGGTTGTGGCACTGCGCACAGCCCAGCGTCGTCCCCAGCCAGACGGTCGAGGTGGTGTTGACCCGGTCCACCAGCGCTTCGTAGCGCGACTCCTCCGGATCGACGCCGCCCTCCTCGTTGGTCATGGCGTTGCGGTGGAAGCCGCTGGCGATCTTCTGTTCGGCGGTGGCGTTGGGCAGCATGTCGCCCGCGATCTGCTCGATGGTGAATTCCGTGAACGGCATGTCGCGGTTCAGGGCCTCGATCACCCAGTCGCGATACTTCCAGATGCTGCGGCGGTTGTCCTTCTCGTAGCCGTTGGTGTCGGCGTAGCGCGCCAGGTCGAGCCACGGCCGGGCCCAGCGCTCACCGTAGCGCGGCGAGGCGAGCAGGCGATCGACGACGCGCGGATAGGCACCGGGGGCGGTATCGGCGAGGAGGGCCTGTACCTCCGCCGGCGTCGGCGGCAGGCCAGTGAGGTCCAGCGTCACCCGGCGCAGCAGCGTCGCCTTGACGGCTTCCGGCGAGGGCGCGAGCTTCTCGCCTTCGAGGCGGGCCAGCACGAATCGGTCGATGGGGCTTCGCACCCAGGCCGTGGCGGCGACATCCGGCAGCGCCGGGCGCGAGGGTCTGACGTAGGCCCAATGTTCCTGGATCTGGTCCTGCGGTCCGACGGCGGAAGCCTCCGCCGACAGCGTCTCGCCTGCGGGACCGCGGGCTCCTTGATCGATCCAGGCACGGAGCCTGGCAATCACGTCGGCCGGCAACGGGTCGGCGTCAAGCGGCATGCGGTCGTCGCCGTCGAGGCCGAGGACGCGATGGATCAGGAGACTGTTCTGGCTGTTACCGGGCACCAGAATCGCACCGGACTCGCCCCCCTTGCGAATCAAATCCGGCGTGTGCAGCCGCAACCGCGCCCGGCCCTTCTTGGGACCGTGGCATTCGGCGCAATACGTCTTGAAGATGGGCTGGATGTCGCGGGTGAAATCAACCGCGCCGGGCCGAGCGGCGGACGCCGCGGGGGGCGGGGCCTGCGCCGCACGCAGCAGGACCGACCCCGCCAGCGTCGCCGCCGCTGACGCGAAAATGACGGAGCGTTTCAGGTGCGTCATGCGGGGCTCGGACCGGCTTGGGGAGTGTCTCACCGGGGAGGGAATTGATCAAGAGCCCAGGCAAGGCCCAGGCAAGGCCCAAGCAAGGCGTCAGTGTAGGTGCCGACGCGCCCATAGGGTGCCAAAAGTGCCAACGGGCACCGGCCAGGGTGCTGGTCGATGCTACAGTGTTGCGCGACGTGCTCTCTCGGGCGTCGCAGCATCTCGATTTGCAGCGTCGCAGGATTGCGGCGTCGCAGCCCTGCACCCGGCGCAGTTGGCACTCTGGACCCGGGCACCGTGGCACGTGTGGCACCCTGGACCGTGGCACCGTGGAACTCCGGACCTGACCATGGCCTCCTCTTCCCCTCTCCCCCGCATCGTCCGCCGCCGCTCCGGGCTGCACGGCTACGGCGTCTTCGCCGCGGAGCCGATCAACAAGAACCGGCGGATCATCGACTATGCCGGAGAGCTGGTGAGGAATGACCTGGCGGCGGCGCGGGAGGAGCGGCATCTGGCCGCAGGCTGCATCTGGGTGTTCCGGGTGAACCGGCGCTGGAGCCGCGATGCCGCCGTTGGCGGCAACATCGCCCGGTTCATCAATCACTCGTGCACTCCGAACTGCTGGTTCCAGGTGGTTGAGACCACCATCTGGATCCGGGCGTCGCGATTCATCCCCGTGGGCGAGGAGCTCACCTACGACTACGCCACGGTTGGCGATCACAC
>JAYTEJ010000069.1:0-2893 GCA_043735365.1 Acidobacteriota bacterium | reverse complement strand
GCACGGCGGGCGCGCGCATCGATCACCGTGCGCCCCATGTTGACCGCTTGGAAGCCCGTGCACGGCCGATCACCGACGCCAGCCGCTCCGGGTCGACCGGTTTCGAGACGTGCGCATCGAAGCCTGATGCGAGCACCGCCTGACTGTCGTTCGCGCTGGCGAAGGCGGTGATGGCGATCAGCGGTACCACGCCATGCGGCGTGTCGCGCATCGCCCGGATCGCCTGAACCAGGGCGAAAGGGACGTGCGCCGGCATGTCCAACTCGATCAATATCGCGTCGAACCGCTGACGCCGCAGACGATCCAGCGCGGCATCGATACCCTCCACCGCAATCACGGTAGCCCCGCCACTCTCGAGGACGATCGACATCAGCTCCGAGGAGTCCGCCTTGTTGTCGACCAGCAGAATGCCGAGGCCGGCGAGGCCGCCGACGGGCCCGTCGGCGCCGCCGTCGGTCTGGCGCGCCGTCTGTCCCAGCGGCAAGGTCAGCACGAACGTCGCGCCCTGGCCGACACCCGGGCTGTCCGCGTCGATCGTTCCGCCGTGCGCTTCGACTAGCCGGCGGACAATGGTCAGGCCGAGACCGAGGCCGCCGTGAGGCCGTGAGAAGGACCCGTCTTCCTGGCTGAACGCGTCGAACATGAATTTCCGGAAACTGGGGTGAAACCCGTCGCCGGTGTCCCGAATGCTGATTCGGGCAAAGGCGCCCGCCGTGGCAGCGAGGACGTCCACTTGGCCGCCGGCCGGCGTGAACTTCACCGCATTCACCAGCACGTTCCAGAACACCTGCTGCAACCGCTCGCGATCCCCCAGCACGATGATGCCGGTGTGCCCCGACACGGTCAACCGCAGCTGTTTACTCTCCGCCGCCATCTGCACCGACTCGACCGCCGCTTGCAGCACAGCCGCCAAGTCGACCGCGTCGCGGCGGATCTGCAACTTGCCGGCGGTGATCCGCGACACGTCGAGCAGGTCTTCGACCAGCCGCGCCTGGACTTCGGCGTTGCGCTCGATCACCGAGAGGCCGTGCAGGCGGCGATCGGCGGTTACGGTGCCCCGAATTAGCATCCGTGACCAGCCCAGAATGGCGTTGAGCGGCGTCCGCAGCTCGTGCGAGAGCACCGCGAGAAACTGGTCCTTGGCATGATTGGCGCTCTCGGCGGCGCGTCGCGCCGCCAGCTGCTCGTACTCGGCGCGCCGCAACTCGGTGACGTCGCGGAACACCAGCACGACGCCGTGCAGGCGCCCCTCGGCGCCGACGATCGGCGCACCGCTGTCGTCGATCGGCCGCTCCGATCCATCGCGGCCGACCAGTACGGTGTGGTTGGCGAGGCCGACGATCTGGCCGAGCGCCAGCACCTTGTCGACCGGGTTCTCGACCGTCGCGCGGGTCTCCTGGTTGATGATGCAGAAGACTTCGCCGATGGCGCGGCCTGAGGCATCGGCGAAGGTCCACCCGGTCAGCGTTTCGGCGATGCCATTCATGAACATCACCCGGCCCGCCGCGTCGGTGGTGATGACCGCGTCGCCGATACTGGTCAGCGTGACCTCGAGGAGCTCGCGTTGTGCTCGCAGCTCTGTTTCGGCCTGCTGCCGGCGCAGGATTTCACCGCTGAGCTCGCTAATTTTCTGGGTGAGCGCGACGAAACGCGACACCGACGATTCCTTGGGAACGAATCGCAGCATGACGAGGGCGAGCTCGTCGGCGGTAGCGGGAGTGAGCGCCGCGCCCTCGCAGCGGCACGCTAGCTCGCTGCCGTCGCGGCGGCGGAGAGTCAACGCGCCGACCACGAGCTGCCGCGACGCCGAGCAGTGGCGCAGATAATCGGCAAGCGCGGCCGGATCGGCCGGGCTGATGTCGGCTACGTTGGCGTGGAGTTCGCTCGCCGCATACCCGAATGCGCTGATGAAGGCAGTGTTGCCTCGCTCAATCGCGCCATCCGCCCGGACCAGCAGCATCGCTTCCGGCAGCAGGTCCGCGACCGTTCCGAAGCTGTCCGCGGCGTAATCCACCGGCGTGGCTAGGCCTTGAAGTATTCGCGTCCGGAAGCCGCCTGGGCGTCGGCGGTCGGCTTCAGGTGGACGACGACCCGGCAGCCCGCATCGCCTCGCGCGATCGCCTTCTCGATGACGACCTTGGAGTAGCCGAGATTTTGCGCGGCGATGCTGCCGAACACGTTCGAAGTCATCATGCAGAGCGCCGGGCGGCCGATCACCTTGTCCTCGAACGGGCAGGCGCGATTACCCAGCACGATCTTGTCCTCGGTCTCTTCGACGACGAAAAAATCGCCTTTGATGCGCCGCTTCAAATCGACCAGGACGTCCGCGACCTGTCCGCGGTTCAGGCTGGAGACGGCGAGCGCCTGCTTGTAGCTGGCGTTCATCTCCTCGCCCATCTTTTGGCCGACGACGCTGACGAACCCCGACGCTTCCTCGAGACCGACCACGTCCTGCAGCGTGCCGGCCAAGTGCCGCAGCAGCGTGCGCAGGAACACATCGCGCTCGAGTGGGACATCGGCCGCGGCCAAGTTGCTCCGATCGGGAGAATTGATCACACGGACTCCTTCATGGCGACGAAGTCTATCAGGAAATGTGCCGCCTCAAACTCAGCCGGGCGCATGAGGTGCGGCGGTGCCCATGGGTCACTACCGCAGACCTTCTGAATTGCTGGACTCCGCCTGAATTGCTGGACTCGCCGCGAACCGTCGCTGCGGGTCTGATCGTGCTCGCACTGTCGCTGGAGACGCGGCAACCGGTCGCGCGTGTGCCGTCATCCTCGCAGCCGTATCGCGGTTTCCGAAGCGGCCGGGCGAGGCGGCTCGGCAACTGACGCGGGAGATTCACGCCGAGAACCACGCCGCCCTCCGTCAGATGCTGCCCCCGGCCGCGTGA
>JAYTEJ010000068.1:0-1587 GCA_043735365.1 Acidobacteriota bacterium | reverse complement strand
CGGACGTTGAAGCCGATGACGATGGCGTTCGAGGCCGAGGCCAGCAGCACATCCGACTCGTTGATGGCGCCGACGCCGCTGTGGATGATCCGGATCTTGACCTTCTCGTCGGTGAGCTTGGTCAGCGTGTCGGCGAGTACCTCGGCGGAGCCCTGGACGTCCGCCTTGATGATGAGCGGCAGCTCCTTGGTCCCGCCCTCGGCGATCTGGGCCTGGAGCGACTCCAGCGTCAGCCGGCTGCCGCGACCGGCGTGGGCCTTTTCCCTGGCCTGCGACTGGCGGAAGTTGGCGATCTGACGCGCCTGGGCGGCATCGGTCAGCGCCTGGAAGGCGTCGCCGGGCTGCGGCAGCCCGCCGAGGCCGAGCACTTCGACCGGCGTCGCCGGGCCGGCGGTCTTCAGCTGGCGGCCGCGATCGTCGATGAGCGCCCGCACCTTGCCGACGATCGTGCCGGCAATCAGCGTGTCGCCGACCCGCAGCGTGCCGTCCTGGACGAGGATGGTGGCGACCGGCCCCCGCCCCTTGTCGAGCTTGGCTTCGAGCACGGTGCCCGAGGCATTGCGCTTCGGGTTCGCCTTCAGCTCGCCGAGCTCGGTGACGAGCAGGATCATCTCGAGCAGCAGCTCGAGGTTCTCCTTCTTCTTGGCCGAGACCTCCACCATGACGGTGGTGCCGCCCCAGGCTTCCGGCGTCAGCCCCAGATCCGAGAGCTCCTTCTTGACGAGCTCGGGATTGGCGTTCGGCTTGTCGATCTTGTTGATGGCGACGAGGATCGGCACGCCGGCCGCCTTGGCATGGTCGATCGCCTCGCGCGTCTGCGGCATCACGCCGTCGTCGGCGGCGACCACCAGGATGACGACGTCGGTGACGCGCGAACCGCGCGCCCGCATCATGGTGAAGGCTTCGTGACCTGGTGTGTCGAGGAAGACGACGTCGCGATCGTTGACCTGGACGGCGTAGGCGCCGATGTGCTGGGTGATGCCGCCGGCTTCACGCTCCGCCACGCGCGCCGAGCGGATGGCGTCGAGCAGCGTGGTCTTGCCGTGATCGACGTGGCCCATGACGGTCACCACCGGGGCGCGCGTCACCAGGTCGGCCGGATCGATGTCCTCCGCCTCGACCTGGAGCATCTCCTCCTCGAAGGTCTGCATCTTGACGTCGGCGCCGAACTCGCGCGCCACCATCGCGGCGGTCTCGTCGTCGAGAGTGCTGTTGATGGTCACCATCATGCGGCGATCCATCAGCTTCTTCATGACGTCCTTGGCCTTGACGTCGAGCTTGACGGCCAGGTCGGCGACCGTCATGCCTTCAGCCAGCGTGATGGTCCGGGTGACCGGCGGCGGCGGCGCCTGCATCGGCGCCGGTGAGGGGACGCGCGGCCCCTGATCGCGGCGCGAGCCGGGGCGCTGGCTGCCGGGCCGATGGTGCATGGGCGGACGATACGCCGGCATGCCGGGGCGCGGCGGGATCGACGGACGCACGGGCTGCGAGGGTAGCGGGCGCGGTCCACCCATCGCCGAGCCCGGGCGCGGCGGCAGGCCGCCGGGCCGCGGCGGCGCAGGACGGCCGGGGACTGAGCCGGGCGCG
>JAYTEJ010000067.1:0-3997 GCA_043735365.1 Acidobacteriota bacterium | reverse complement strand
CCGCGTCGGCGATCAGGTCCGGGCGGAGCTTGCCGAGCTGCTCGCCCGCGAGGTACACGACCCGGGCATCGGTTTCCTGACCATCACCCACGTCAAGGTCTCGGCGGACCTGCAGCAGGCGCGGGTGTTCTACACCACCCTCGGCGACGACAAGGCGCGGAAGGATTCAGCGCGCGCGCTCGAGCGCGCCACGCCGTTCCTGCGGCGGCACATCGGCCGCCGGCTGCAGCTCAAGCGCGTGCCAGATCTGACCTGGATGTTCGACGACTCGATCGAGAAGAACGACCGAATCGCGCGGCTGCTGCTCGAGCTCAACACCGGTACGGAGGCGGCGGCAGCGGCGCCCCCGCCCAGCAAGGATGAAGACTCCAAAGGTGATGGCAACGAACCCGGCCGCCCCGGCCCCCATGAGCAGTGACGCAGGCGCGCCCTCGGCCCCGGGCGCCGCGGTCGTCCTCGACATCCGGCGCGAGATCCTCACCCGGCAGCGTTTCCTCCTCACCTCCCACGCCCGTCCCGACGGCGACTCGATCGGCTCGCAGCTGGCGATGGCCTTCGCGCTCGACGCCCTCGGCAAGCAGGTCCGCATCGTCAACGCCGATCCCGCCCCGGACCATTACCAGGAATTTCCCGGCATGGAACGGATCGAGATCGCCCGGCAGGTGCGCGCCGACGTCGATGCGGTGATCGTGATGGAGTGCAGCGACCTGACCCGCGCCGGGGTCGCCGGGCTCGAAGCCGAGTTCCTCATCAACATCGACCACCATGCCGGCAACCGGCTCTACGGCGCGCTCAACTGGCACGACGAATCGGCGGCGGCCTGCGGCGAGATGGTCTTCGACCTGATTCGCGCGCTGGAGGTGCCGCTCAGCCTGGAAATCGCCACCCACATCTACCTGGCCGTCCTCACCGACACCGGATCGTTCCATCACTCGCACATCACGCCGCGGACCTTCGACATCTGCCGGCAGACGGTGGAGGCCGGGGTCGACCCGGCGTCGATGGCGCGGCGGGTGTTCGACAGCAACAGCTTCGGCAAGCTGAAACTGATTGGCGCGCTGCTCGACTCGATGGAGCTCATCGACGACGGGCGGGTCGCGATTCTCTACATGGACGACGGGATGCTGGCCGCCTGCGGCTGCACCCACAACGACACCGAAGGGCTCATCAACCTGCCGCTGACGGCGCGCGAGATTCAGGCGGTGGTGTTCTTCAAGGCCGGCCCCGAGGGCGACGTGCGCGTCAGCATGCGCTCGAAGTACGACGTCGACGTCCGCCGGGTGGCGAACGACTACGGCGGCGGCGGCCACAAGAACGCCGCCGGCTTCACGGTCCCGGGGCCGCTCGATCGGGTGCGCAGCGCGGTGCTGCAGCGGCTCGTCGAAGCGGTCGCCGAAGGGCTGCAGACGCGGCCCTGACCGCGGCCGGCACCTGGTTGTCCACCATCCTCAGCGGCGTGCTCGTCGTCGACAAACCCTCGGGTCCGACCTCCCATGACGTGGTGGCGCGGGTGCGCCGCGCGCTGCGCACGCCGCGCATCGGCCATACCGGCACGCTCGATCCGCTGGCGACCGGCGTGCTGCCGCTGGTGGTCGGGCGCGCCACCCGACTGGCCTCGCTCTTCAGCGGCGCCGACAAGGCCTACCTGGCCGGGGTGCGGCTGGGTGCGGCGACCGACACCTACGACGCCGCCAGCCTGGCCGGCCCGGTCCCCGATCCCCCGCCCGGCCTCGACGCCGCGGCGATCGAGGCGGCGCTGGACGGATTTCGCGGCCCCGGGCTGCAGAGCCCCCCGGCCTATTCGGCGAAGAAAATCAACGGCGTGGCGGCCTATGCCCTGGCCCGGCGCAACGAGCCGGTGCAGCCTCGCGCGGTGGCGGTGACGGCGACGCGGCTGGCGCTGGTCGGCTACCAGGCCGGGCTGGCCCGCATCGAGGTCGAGTGCTCGGCCGGCTACTACGTCCGTTCCCTCGCCCACGAGCTCGGCCTCCGGCTGGGGTGCGGCGCGCATCTCGAAAGCCTCCGCCGCGTGCGCGCCGGGGCCTTCGACCTCGGGATGGCGGTGCCGCTCGCCGAGATCGAGGTCATGGGCGGGGCCGCCGCCGCCCGGCTGGTACCGATGGAACAGCTGCTGCCGCAGCTCCCGGCGGTGGTCCTGAACACCCGCGGCGTGCGCCGCGCCAGCCACGGCAACGACGTCGTGCCGGAAGACCTGGCGGGGCCGGCGCCGGCCGTGGCCGAGGCGCCGGAGGCGGCCCGGTGGCGGCTCGTGGACGAGGCCGGGGCGCTGCTGGGGATTGCCGCCCGCGCCCCAGGCGGCCTTTTGCATCCCGTCGTCGTCCTGGTGTAAAATATTGATACGTTTGACGATAACCCCATAAACAGAAACGGCGATCTGGTGCGGCGGCATGGCTGTCCGCGTTCTGGACCGTGCGTGGAGGAAGCAGTGGCGTTTACCAAAGATCGCAAGCTGGAAGTCATCGGCACGTACAAGACCCACACCGCCGACACCGGCTCACCCGAAGTGCAGGTAGCCCTCCTCAGCGAGCGGATCAACTACCTCACCGAACACTTCAAGACCCACTCCAAGGATCATCACTCGCGCCGCGGCCTGCTGATGCTCGTCGGCCAGCGCCGGTCGCTCCTTGATTACCTGAAGGCCAAGGACCTCAACCGCTACGCGGACCTGATCAAGCGGCTGGGTATCCGGAAATAGGCCGCGGGCGGTCCCGCGGCTCATCCGCCGGGCCCGCTGTGGGCCACCCCTCGATCCACATTCACGCGACGCGCACTCCAGAAGCTGGCGCAGCTCACCAAGAGAAAGAAGCACATGCACACACGCGAAATAGCAATTGGCGGCGGCAAGACGATTTCCATCGAGACCGGCCGGCTGGCGAAACAGGCCGACGGGTCGGTGGTCATCCGCTCGGGTGACACCATGGTGCTCGTCACCGCCTGCGCGGATACCAATCCCCGCGAAGGCGTCGATTTCCTGCCGCTCACCTGCGACTACAAGGAGAACGCCTATGCGTCGGGGCGGATTCCCGGCGGCTTCTTCAAGCGCGAGGGCAAGCCGCCCGAGAAGGAAGTCCTCACCAGCCGCCTGATCGATCGCCCGATTCGTCCGCTGTTCCCGGCGGGCTGGCGCAACGAGTCGCAGATCATCGCGCTCGTGATCTCGGCCGACTCTGAAAACGACTCCGACGTGCTCTCGATCACCGGCGCCTCGGCGGCGCTCGCGCTCTCGAGCATCCCCCAGAGCCGGACCATCGCCGGCGTCCGCGTCGGTCACGCCGACGGCGACTTCATCATCAATCCCAGCTTCGAGCAGCGCAAGCGCAGCACCCTCGACCTCATTGTCGCCGGCAGCAAGGACGGCATCGTCATGGTCGAAGCGGGCGCGAGAGAAGTGCCCGAGGCGCAGATGGTCGAGGCGCTCGAGCGCGCCCACGCCGCCATCAAGGAGATCGTCGCCGGCATCGACCAGCTCGCCTCGCAGGCGGGCAAGACCAAGCGCCCCGCGGCCGCGAAGAAAGAGGTCTCCAAGGCGCTGGTGGCCGACGTCGAGGGCAAGGTGCTCAAGCCGCTCAGCGACGCCATGCGCATCAAGGACAAGCTCGAGAACTACGCCACCGTCGACAAGGTGATCAGCGAGTTCGTCGCCAGCCTGCCCGACGACGATGCGGCGCGGAAGGCGGAGTCGAAGTCGATTGCCAAGGGGCTCAAGGAGAAGATCCTGCGCGAGGAAATCCTCGATCGCGGCCAGCGCCTCGACGGCCGCAAGTTCGATGAGATCCGCAAGATCACCATCGAGGTCGGCGTCCTCCCCCGCACCCACGGCTCCTGCCTATTCACCCGCGGCGAAACCCAGGCGCTGGTGACCGCGACGCTCGGCACTGCCGACGACCAGCAGAAGGTCGAAACCGTCGACGGCGAGACCTGGAAGCGCTTCATGCTGCACTACAACTTCCCGCCGTTCTCGGTCGGCGAGGTCAAG
>JAYTEJ010000066.1:0-12206 GCA_043735365.1 Acidobacteriota bacterium | reverse complement strand
CCGGTCAGCGCAATTTCCCTGAGCATCGGGATCACCCGCACCGCATCGGTCTGCATCAGGCTGCCGAGCGCCTGGATGCGGAGGTCGGTGTCGGGCATGAACCGTTCGGGCATCCAGGGATCGGGCGGCACCGGTGGTGCGGGCGGCGTCGGCGGAACCGCTGACGTGGCCGCTGGCGGCGGCGTGCGCGCGGCCGGCGGCGCGGGTGGCGTCGGCGGGGCCGCCGGCGGCGGCGGAGCGGCGGTGAACCACAGCACGTCGTTGCGCCGCAGCCGCTGGGCAATCTCGATTCGCAGCGACCGCGCCGGTTTCAGCCACGGGCTGCGGGGATATCCGCGCTCGAGCCGCTGGATGGTTTCGATCGCCGCAGCGGCGTCGCGCGTCTGGTTCTGACAGTGCGCCAGCCAGAACAGCACCTCGTCCTGGCTGGCCTCCGCCGGGTCCGCGGCCGCGGCCTTCAGCTCGCGGATTGCGGGCTGCCACTGCTCGTCGCCGATGAGATCCTTGGCATGGCCAAGCCGCTCAGAGTCGGGGAGGACGGCGCCCAGTGCCGGGGCGGCAAGCACCGCACAGAGTCCAATCGTTCCCAGCCATCTGCCGCATCGCCGCTTCATCATGACGTGCCGTCCGTTGGTGATCATCTACAGTCCTGAAAGAGACACGGCGTCCATCTTGGCGACCAGATCGCGCCGGCGGATGAGCCGCTGAAGGCGCGGCAGCGATGCCGGATCCCGGTCGTCGGTGAACGAGGCCTGCAGCAGCACCAGCTCGAGATCGCGCATCACCGAGGCGATCGAGCCGAGACCGCGGTCCTCGGCCGCCATCCGGTACATCCGCGTGTCGGTCAGCATCCGCGCCGCCAGTTCACGTTCGTATCCCCAGTCGGCCGCTCCGGCGCGCGCCGGATCCTTCGCCGCCAGGCCGAGCACCACCAGCTTCGAGCGCTCGAAGTGTTCCTCCGTCAGCGCCTGGAAGGCAGCGATGTCGGCCCCCTCGAAGGAGAGCGGCGCCGGGGCGGCGGTCCGCGCCGCGGCCGCCGCCGGCGCGTCGGCACGGTGCGTGGCCTGCATCGCCAGCACCACCCCCAGCGTGGTCAGCGCCAGGGTCGCGGCCAGCGCCAGCAGCGAGGCCGCCGACATCCGCCCTCCCCCACGCCGGCCCCGCACGGCCTCCGCCGCCAGCCGCGCGTCGAGGCGCTCCATGAACCCTGACCAGTCGGCCCCCTCGGGCGCGGCGACGACCGGCAGCGTCTCGAGCGCATCGCCGATCGCGGCCAGCTCCTCGAGCGCGGCGCGGCACCCGCCACAGCCTCGCAGGTGCGCCTCGAGCCGATGGCGCTCAGCGGGCGGCAGATCGCCATAAAAGTACGCCTCGAGGTCGCCCGAGTGGCCGTATTCGCACGTCGTCATACCCGCTCCCCTGCCGTCACCTTCGCGGCGCCGAGCGCCCGTCGCAGCCGGTGCACCGCGGCGTGGAGCTGCCGCTTCACCGTTCCCTCGGCGAGCCCGAGCGCGGTGGCGATCTCGCCAAGCTTCATCCCGTCCTCGTGGCGCATCAGGAAGACGATCCGCTGCCCGGGCGGCAGCCGGGCGATTTCCGCCGTCAGCACCCCGCCGAGCTCCCCCGCATAGGCGCGCGTTTCAGGCCCCGGCGTCGCTGCGGGCGTGTCGTGCATCCGCTGCTCGGCCTCGGCCCCGAACGGCCGCACGCCCGCGGAGACATGCCGGCGGCGGTGATCGATGCAGGCGTTCATGACGATGCGGTACAGCCACGAGCTCAGCTGGGCGTCGTGGCGGAAGCGATCGAGCGATCGATAAACCTTGATGAACACGTCCTGGGCAATATCTTCCGCATCGTAGTGATTTCCGGCGAACCGGTAGGCGAGGCGGTAGACCATCGACCGATGGCGTTCGACCAGCCCCTGGAAGGCCGCGGCATCCCCGGCGGCGGCACGGGAGACCAGCGCCGGCTCAGACGAGGACATCGATGGCGACTCTCCGGCGGCCCCAGGATCTCGACGCCATGTGGTGCATAAGACGTGCAACCGATCCTGAAGGTTGATCGCGGTCCCCCTGCGCCCTGGGAGCCGCCCGGCAGCCATTCTTCGGAGGCCGCCACGGGCAGCCATTTTGCACCCGCTGACGTCTAAACACACCGGGCACCCAGGCCCGCCACCCGCTTTCCGTTTCAGGAGGCTGCATGCCGTCGTTCGTGCGTACCGTCCGTCTCGTCACCCTGGCCTCGGCGCTCTGCGCCCTGCCGCTCGCCGCCGCTGCCCAGTCCGCCGTCGAGCCGAACACCATCACCCTGACGCCGTTTCTGAGCGGAGCGTTCGACACCTCGGACGGCCTCGGCAAGAGCCTGGGGGTAGGCGTCGCGATCGGCTACGACCTCACCACCCGCCTCGGGCTCGAAGGCGAGCTCGGCCACGTCTTCGACGTCGTCGGCGACGACGCCAAAGTCGATCTGTCGCTGACCAGCGTCAGCGGCAACATCGTGTACAACTTTCACGCCCCGAGGGTGACCCCTTACGCCACGTTCGGCGTCGGCATCGAGCACGCGGGAATCAGCGTCAAGACCCCGGATCCCGCCGCCAACTACATTCCGTCGAGCACCGAGGTCGGGTGGAACTTCGGCGGCGGGGTGAAATATCCGTTGACCGAGCTGTTCGTGGTTCGTGGGGACGTGCGCCGGTTTCAGTCCAAGGACCTGGCGCCCGATTACTGGCGGGTCTACGGCGGGCTGAGCTGGTGGATCAAGCGCTAGCCGGGTAGCGGGCCGGTATCTGCGGGCTGATGGCGTTGGAACAGGCGGACGTGGAGATGCCCTGGCCAAGATCGACGGGCTCGAGGTCTGCACCTCGAGCCCGCGCGACCCCTGCCACGCCCTCAGAGCTTCTCCATCTCCTGTTTGATTTCCTCGTTGGTCTTCAGCTCGTTCTTGACCTCGAAGGCCAGTGAGGATCGGGCCGCCATGCCGGCAATCTGGCGATCCATGTCGTTGTTGACCACGCCGTTGAGCGTGACATGGCCCCGGTCTACGATGATGTGGATCGACGGGTTGGCGCCGACGCCGTACATCGACAGGGAGGACTGCCCGTAAATGGCGCGGGCGATGCCCTGCCGGAGACTGTCGTCGAACGACGAGAGTGGCAGCACGGCGATCGTGTTGCGCACCCCCGTCACGCCGTCAATCCTGGCGACGCGCCTCTCGATATCCGACGCCTTGAATGGCATCGTCACCTTGCCGGACAGCGTCACGTAGCCAGCATCGACGCTCGCCGAGACGCTGTCGAAGATGGTGAAGTAGGCATAGCCGTTCACCTGATTCTGCACTTTGCGAAACAGCTCGAGATTCGTGGGATCCGCCGCGAGTGCCTGGCCCGCGAACCCCAGCAGCAGCAGCGCTGCGAACACTACGTTCTTCATTTGGTCTCCTTCGACGGCCTCGTCACGATCCGAAAGGCGCAGGCGAGCGCCTCTGTGTGTCGAATCGCGCGAGCAACCACCACTGAACAGGGCAAGGACGGTGCCAGTCGGAAGGGCAGCCAAACATGCCTTGCGGGCGGCAGTCAGCGGCGGTGACATCAACCGATGTCATCTGGAAGGGACAAAGAACGCAGATTCAGGGCGTGATTCGCTTCTGAGCGCCACGAACGGATCGACCGCCGTCGCGCGTCGGGCCGGCAGGCAGCTGGCCACCAGCGTGACAGCGGCGAAGAGCAGGGAGGCGCCGGCGAACGTCAGGGGATCGAGGCCGCGCACGCCGAAGAGCAGGCTCTCGAGAAACCTCGACCCGACGGCCGCGATCGCGACGCCGATGACGGCCCCGACCGCGGCGAGTCCCAGACCTTGGCGTAGGACCAGACGCATCACGCTGCGGCTGTCCGCGCCAAGCGCGATGCGGATTCCGATCTCGCGCGTGCGCCGGCTCACGGCATCTGCCGTCACGCCGTAGATCCCGATCGCGGCCTCTCACGGCCGCCCTAGCGCGGAGAGCATCCGACCGCCCACCCCTGCGCCGCCAGTTCATGGCGGATTCATCTGGCGCATGACACGATCGGTCCCGTATGGCAGCGATCGTCGTCCTGCTTCTGCTGCTGAGGTCTCCTCAAGCCGCCGTTCCCGATAGCCAGACGGTTCGCGGGTCGGTGCGCGACCAGACCGGGGCAGTGCTGCCGGGTGCCGTGGTGGATCTCCACGACGAGGCCGGCGCCGTGCTTCGCTCCGTCGTCACCGACGGCACCGGCAATTACGCCATCGATCGTGTGCCCCAGGGAAACTACACCCTGACGATTGGGTTTGACGGTTTCAAGCCCGCCACCGTCACGGTGCGGGTCGCCGCGCGGCGGGCTCCCGCGCCACAGATCGTCGTGCTCGATCTCGCGACCCAGACGCAGGAGGTCACCGTCGATATCGGCACCGATGTCGTCGCCGCCGCGGCGAACCGCAACCGTGACGCCGTCGTCATGGACGACAAGGAGCTCAAGAACCTGCCGATTTTCGACCGCGACATCGTCGGCACGCTGTCGCGGTTCCTGGATGCGTCCGCCATGGGCACCGGCGGCGCGACGCTCATCGTCGACGGCATAGAGGCGCGCAAGGTGGGCGTCGCGCCGTCAGCGATACAGCAGGTGAAGATCAACCAGGACCCGTACTCGTCGGAGTTCCCGCGGCCGGGCCGCGGACGCATCGAAGTCATCACCAAGCCGGGCGCGGACAATTACAGCGGCTCGATGGACTTCACCTTCCGCGACGCGCAGCTGAACGCGCGCGATCCCTTTGCGGAGACGCGGCCGCCGGAACAGCGCCGGATTTATGAAGGCGTCCTCGGCGGTCCAATCGGGAACGGCAAATCGACGTCGTTTCTCGCCACGATCGAGCGCAGGGAGGAGAACGTCCAATCGGTGGTGTTCGCCCAGGGCCCGGACGGTCTGATTCAGGCGAACGTGCCCCAGCCGGACAGGAGAATGGAGCTCTCCACATCGGTGAATCACCAGATGGGCAGGCGCCACAACCTGTCGCTGCGGTTCACAAGCGAAACGTCGAACCGCCGTAACAGCGGCATCGGCGGCACCACCCTGGCCGAGGCCGGCCTGGACGATCGCGGGCACGAGGCCCAGCTCGTATTCGGCGCCCGTAGCGTGCTCGGCGGCGGCCGCTGGCTCAATGAGCTCCGTGTGCTGGCCGGACGCGAGGGCGGCTCGACCGTCAGCCTGCATCCGGGACGGCGTCTGGTCGTCCTCGACGCGTTCACCTCCGGCGGGGCGCAGGCAGACCAGGCGACGACCGAAGACCACGTCCAGCTTGCCGAGGCGCTCACCTACGTTCACGGGAGACACCTGGTGAAGGCCGGCGTTCAGATTCCGGACTTCAGCCGCCGCGGCTTCGACGATCGTTCGAACCGCGACGGCACGTTCACGTTTTCGTCGCTGCAGGACTATGCGCTCGGGCAGCCGCTGTCGTTCACGCAGCAGCAGGGCGACGGCACGCTGAGGTTTCTTCAGAAGGTCTTCGGCGCCTTCATCGAGGATCAAATCAGCGTCAGCGATCGCCTCTCCATTACCCCCGGGCTCCGCTACGACTGGCAGAACATCTTCACCGACAACAACAATGCCGCGCCGCGGGTCAGCGCCGCTTACGCGATCGACAGCAAGACCGCGCTCCGCGGCGGGGGGGGTGTGTTCTACGACCGCGCCGGCGACGGCCCGATCCGCGACGTGCTGCGCTCGCGCGAGGAGCGGCTGATCAGGGTCATCCTCCTGGATCCGGGATATCCCGATCCGCTCGGCGCCGGTAAGGCCAGCGCGCCGGTCCGCAGTATCGTGACGCTCTCGCCGGACATCCGTATTCCCTACACCGCCCAGTACGGGTTCGGCGTCGAGCGGATCGTCAGGAAGGGAACCACGGTGGCGATCAGCTACCTCGGATCGCGAGGGGTCGATCTCTTCCGCTCGCGCGACGTCAACGCGCCGCCGCCGCCGCTCTACCTGGTGCGGCCGGATCCGACGCTCGGACAAGTCCGCCAGATCGAATCCACCGGCCGGCAGACGGCGCACTCGATTCAGATCATCGGACGCGGCAGTCTGGCCCCGCGCCTGAAGGGCTCGGTGCAGTACACGTTCGGATGGGCTCGCAACGATACCAACGGCATCAATTCTCTGCCCCCGAACAACTACGATCTCCCCTCCGAGTGGGGCTTGGCCAGTTTCGACCAGCGTCACCGGCTCGAGACGCTGCTGCGGTTCGCAATCGGACGATGGGCCGACTTCGGCGCCAGCCTGTCGCTCGGATCAGGGCGCCCCTATTCCCTCCTGACAGGGCGCGACGACTACCACACGGGCCAGACCAACTCGCGTCCGCAGGGCGTCGGGCGCAATACGCTTCAAGGTCCCCGCTACGCGCGCCTCGACCTGCGCTGGTCACACGAGTTCACGCTCGGATCCGGGAAGGGCGACGATGCGCCGGCGTGGACCGTGGGTCTCGACGCCTTCAACGTCGTCAATCACGTCAACTACGCCGGATTCATCGGCACCGAGACGTCGCCGTTCTTCGGACGCGCGATTGCCGCCCAGCCGCCGCGGCGCCTGCAGCTGTCGGCCGGTTTCCACTTCTAACAGAAAGAGAGACACATCCATGAACAGTCGAGCACTCGCCCTCGTCGTCGCCGTTGCCGCGGGCCTTGCCTGCACCGGTGCGGCGGCCGCAGCGGCGCAGACCAAGGCCGCCGGGACGCCTGGGCCCGGAGCGGAGGCCAGCGCCCGGCGCGAGAAGGCGGAGACGTCGCCCAGGGTGCAGGCGCAGCTGAACAAGCTCCCGCCCGCGGTCAAGGCCACGGTCGAAGCCGAGACCAGGAACGCCACGATCAAGGCCGTTTCGAGCGAAGAGGAGAACGGAAAGACCGTCTACGAGCTGGAATTGCTCGTCAGCGGCCGGACTCGCGATCTGATGATCGATGCCGCCGGCAAGGTCTATGTCGTCGAAGAACCGCTCGACGTCGACAGCGCGCCGGCTGCCGTCAAGGCGGCGCTCGAGGCCAGGGGGAAAGTCGTCGCCCTCGAGTCCGTCCTCGAGAACGGGCGGCACCATTACGAAGGCCAGGTCCGGACCACGGCCGGGAAGACGGTGTCCATGGATCTCGAGACCGATGGTACGCCGGTCAAGAAGTAAGATCTCCGCCGATGCGGATCTTGCTGGTCGAGGACGAGCCAAGCGCGGCCCGCTTCATCGCGAAGGGGCTGCGCGAGGCCAGGCACGCGGTCGATCTGGCCGCTGACGGGGCCGCCGCGGCGGAGCAGTGCCAGCAGAACGATTACGACGCCGTCATCCTCGACGTCATGCTCCCGGGAAAGGACGGTCTGACCGTGTGCCGCGAGCTGCGCGCCGCCGGTTCCGATGTGCCGGTCCTGATGCTCACCGCCCGGGACGCCGTCGAGGCCCGCGTCCAGGGGCTCGACGCCGGCGCCGACGACTATCTCACCAAGCCATTCGATTTCCGCGAGCTGCTCGCGCGCGTGCGCGCGCTGACGCGGCGTGACCGTCGTCCGCTCTCGCCCGAGCGCCTCGAGGTCCGCCACCTGGCAATCGACATCGCCGGCCAGCGCGTCTGGTCGCACGGGCGCGAGATCGAGCTGACCAGCCGCGAGTACGCCCTGCTCGAATATCTGGCCCGCCGCGCCGGCGATGTCGTCGGGCGGGCCGACATCGCCGAGCACGTCTGGGACGAGCACTACGACGCCTTCTCGAACATCGTCGACGTCTACGTCCAGCGCCTGCGCCGCAAGCTCGACGCCGCCGACGAGCCCTCACTGATTCGCACGCGCCGCGGCCAGGGCTATCAGCTCCTGTAGGCAACCTGTGCAGCTTTCCCTCCGCACCCGCCTCACCGCATGGTACTCGGTGCTCCTCGTGCTGACGGTAGCGCTCTTCAGCGCCTCGGTTCTCTGGCTGCATTGGTGGCTCCTCCTCGATCAGTTCGACGACGGGCTCAGATCGATCAGCGTAACGGCGAGCAATGTCGTGGATGAGGAACTGACCGAGTTGAAGGATCTGCGCCTCGCCGCCGCCGACATGGCGGGCGTCGTCCATCCACCGGACGACGTGGTGCAGGTGCTCGACGCCGCGGGTACTTCGTTGAACGCGGGCCGGAAACGGATGCCGTTGCCCGGCGGGCTGCTGAGGCCGGGCTTCACGCGTGCCACGGAATCGCTGATGGACGACGATGGCCAGCCGTGGCGCGTGAGCGTGAGAAGCCGCACCGCGCACGGCCAGCGGTATTTCGTGGCTGTTGGGGCGCCGCTCGACGAGGCGATAGAGCAATGGCAGACCCTGCTCAAGGCATGCCTGATCGGCATACCCCTGGCGCTGGTCGTTGCGGCCTTGGGAGGCCTGTGGCTCGTCCGGCATGGGCTCGAGCCGCTGACGGCGATGGCGGCCGAAGCGCAGGCGATCACCGCGAACACGCTGGACAGTCGGTTGACCGTGCCGGACACCACGACGGAGTTCAGACAGATTGGCTCGTCGTTCAATCACGTGCTGGAGCGGCTCGGGAGCGCGCTGTCCACCCAGCGGCGTTTCATGGCGGACGCCTCCCACGAGCTGCGAACGCCGGTCTCGATCATGCGAACCGCCGCGGATGTCACACTGAGCCGGCCGACGAGGGAGGAAGCGGAGTACCGCGACGCGCTCACGGCGGTCGCGCAGCAGTCGTCGCGCCTGACGCGCCTCGTCGACGACATGCTCGTGCTGGCGCGGGCGGATGGCGGCGGCTACCCGATGGCGATCGGGCCAGTCGACCTGAACGCCCTGGTCAGCGAATGCGTTCGCGAGCTCAGCGGACGTGCCGTGGACAAGGGCATTGCCGTGCACGCCGCGCTCGAGCCGGTGACACTCGAGGGAGACGAGGCGCTGCTGACGCGGATGCTGTCCAACCTGATCGGCAATGCGCTGTCGTATACACCGGACGGCGGGGTCGTCAATATCTCCCTGACGAAGGGTGATGGGGCGGTGCTGCTGTGCGTGGCCGATACGGGGCCGGGGATCCCGGCTGAGGATCGCGAGCGCGTGTTCGAGAGGTTCGTCCGCCTCGACCCGGCGCGCGGCGCTGGCGGCGCGGGGCTGGGGCTCGCCATTGCCCGGTGGGTCGCGGAAGCGCACGGCGGCGACGTCCGCATCCAGTCGAGCGGGCCCGCGGGGACCACGTTTGCGGCACGCCTTCCCACGTAGGCTCCCGGATCCCTCCGACGCTCGGTGTCGGGGCACGCCGGGAATAGATCCATAGCGTTCAATGACTGCGATCCCGGTAAATCCATCGCGCTATCCGAGGTGCCGCGTCTCGAATCAGCTGCCATCCATTTTCGCCATTGGTCAGCATCACGTATCCAGACCGCGTCCAACGCCATCCGAGCGCGACCAGTGGACCGGTGGCCGCGTCGAGGCAAATCGCGCGATCGAGTCAGGTGATCGCGATCCCGGCGCCTCGCCCCCGCATCCGGCCTCACACGTGGTTGACGTGATCGTCGCCGCGGGGTGGGTCGCGCAGCTGGCGTTCGATGGCGCGGCCGACGGCGTCTCGGGCGCCAAGGCCGACGGCGAGCGAGGCGGCCAGCACGATCCCGCCGAAAAAGATGGCGAAGGCCAGCAGCAGCACGCTCCGCCCGATGCCGAGATGATCGAGCGCCATCGCCACCGTTACGAGCAGCACCAGCCACTTGACGGCCAGGCTCAGAAGCCGCGCCGAATGGATCTGCATGTTGACCGCGCCGATGAGCACGGACCTGGCGAGGAAGCGCGCCGCGATCGCACCGACGATCAGGATCATCAGTGCCGCGATCAGGTGCGGGAGATAGCCGAAGACGGCGTCGGCCAGCCGCGAGGGGATCGTCGCGTTCAGCGCGGTCAGGCCGAGCAGCAGGCCGAGGATCAGAATCGCCCAGTAGGCGGCAAGCGCCACGGTCTGTGACAGGCTGACCGCCGGCCACCCGGCGAGCGCGCCGATCCCGAGCCGCTCGGCCCGGCGGTCGAGCTCGAGGCCGCGCAGCGCCCGGCCGAGGACCACCCGGACGAGCGCCGCGACGATCACCGCGCCGAGCATCAGCACGAGCGCCACCAGCGCGCCGGGCAGAAAGTCGGCGACGTGATCGCCGATGCGCGTCGCCGCCTGCCGCAGAATCCGGTCAGTTTGCTCCCACATGGCTCTCTCCCCTCAACGAATCAGCGAAGGCGCTCAGGCCATCGCCACCGCGAGATCAGATGGCGCTTCTCCGCCTCGAACGCGAGGCACACCCGCTCCACCACCTCGTCGATCGCACCGGCGTCTTTCACGGCACCGACTTCGCGCACGAACGACGCCGCCCAGCCGCTGTAGAGCGGGGTCAGCGAGCGCAGGAGCTGCTCGCGCGCCATGACGCGGAGCGTGTAGCCGACGGCGAAGTCGTAGACGATGCCGGCCCAGAGCCGGTCGTCGAAGCGGAACCGATCGGGCGCCATCTCGGTCAGCCGGCGAAGCTCGACGATGGTCCGGGGCGGGAGGATCCACGTCCAGATCTCCCGCAGCTCGCGGTAGCCGAGGCGGAACGAGTCGAGCAAGCTCTCGATGTGGACGGGCGGCGCGTCCCCGGCCTGCGGCGCCGCCGGTCCGAACACCGGCAGGGCGACCGAACCGCGGACGCGCTGCCAGACGTCGACGCGCGCCTCGAGGTCCGCGAACAGCGCGCCGACGACCTGGGTGATGGTCGTGCTCAGATCGACCGGCGTTCCCCGCGGAGCGACGCGGCGGACGCCGAGCTCCACCTCGCCGGCGCGGAAGCCCCCCGCCACCGCCGCTTCCGCCAGCCGGACGTCGATTCCCGCGGCCGCGTGGTCCAGCCCCCAGAACTCCTGCTCCAGGAAGTGGGCGACGAGCCCCCGCGAACAACCGAACTCCGTCACCGCCGGCTGCCGCAGCCGCACGCCGTAGAGCGCGCGGAACATCGGATAGACGATGCCCCTTGTCAGCGCGCCCTCGCCGGCGTGGCGGGTGTAGTACGGCGAGACGTAATCGATGCCGTCGGCGAGCACCGGCGACACGAGCCGCTCGACCCAGTCGGGGCCGACGCCGTCGATCCTCGCGTCGATCACCACGCAGGCGCGGGCGCCAGCCTGGTCCGCGATCCGCAGGACCGCGCGCAGCGCCGCGGCGCGCCCCGGAAGACCGTGGTAGGGAAGCTCGCCGAGCGGCGACGCCGGCTCGAACGCCGCCTCGACAAGGCCGCCGGCGCCGGCCGCTGCCCTTGCCGCCTCCCGCGTACCATCGGTCGATCCGCCGTCGGCGAGCACCAGGCACGTCGGCCTGCCGCCGCCCGCTCGCGACAGGCCCGCCGTCACGGCGCCCACCGCCGCGGCGATCGTGCTGACGTCGTTATGGCTCGTCAGCGCGACGACGACGTCGGCGGAGAGGGCCGGGGGGCCGGCCTTCTCAGCGCTGGAGCTCGAACCAGTAGAAGCCATACGGCCCCGGTGTCAGAAAGTACGGCAGTTCGCCGATCACCGGGAATTCGGTGTATCCCAGCATCTCGACCGGTGTCATCCCCGCGAAGGCGCGGAGGTCGAGCTCGGCAGGCTGTGACGTCCGCGCCAGATTGGCGACGCACAGGATGACGTCGTCGCGGTAGCGCCGCACGTAGGCGAGGATCCGGCGATTCGACGGCGACAGGAACTCGATCGAGCCGCGGCCGAAGACCTTGAACAGCTTGCGCAGGCGAATCATGTTGCGCATCCAGTGCAGCAGCGACGCGGTGTCGCTCTCCTGGGCCTCGACGCTGACCGCCTGGTAGCCGTAGACCGGGTCCATGATGACGGGACTGAACAGCTTCGCCGGGTCGCAGCGCGAAAAGCCGGCGTTGCGGTCGCCGTTCCACTGCATTGGCGTCCGGACGCCGTTGCGGTCGCCCAGAAAGAGGTTGTCGCCCATCCCGATCTCGTCACCGTAGTAGATGATGGGCGTTCCTGGGAACGAGAGCAGGAGGCTGTTGAGCAGTTCGATGCGCTGGCGGCTGTTGCCGACGAGCGGCGCCAGCCGGCGGCGGATGCCGACGTTCAGCCGCGCCTGCGGATTCATGCTGTAGGCGAGATACATGTAGTCGCGCTCGTCGTCGGTCACCATTTCGAGCGTCAGCTCGTCGTGGTTGCGGAGGAAGAGCGCCCACTGGCAAGTGTCGGGAATCGGCG
>JAYTEJ010000065.1:0-13003 GCA_043735365.1 Acidobacteriota bacterium | reverse complement strand
ATCGCCGGGGTGTTCCGGGCCGCCGGGGGATCGCTGCGGCCGTCCTGGTGCGGTCCGTGCTTCGGCCAGGGCCCCGACGCCCTCCGGCCGGGCGAGCGGGCCATCACCTCGTTCAACCGCAACTGGCAGAACCGCATGGGATTCGGCGGCGAGGGCTTCCTCGCCAGCCCCGCCGTCGTCGCCGCCTCGGCGCTGCTCGGCTACATGGCCCCGCCGTCGGCGCTGGGGCTGACCTGGGACGCAGAACAGTTTGGAGTGTGACCGGTGATCGAGGCGTTGACCAATCCGGAAATCTGGGTGGCGTTCGGGACGCTGACCTTTCTCGAAATCGTCCTCGGCGTGGACAACATCATCTTCATCTCGATCCTGTCTGGTAAACTGCCTGCCCCGCAGCAGCCGCGGGCGCGGCGCGTCGGGCTGCTCGGCGCGATGCTGACCCGGGTGCTGCTGCTGTTCTCGCTGGCCTGGGTCATCGGGCTGACGGCGCCGCTGTTCACCGCGGTCGGGCGCCCGATCTCGGGACGCGACCTGATCCTCATCGGCGGCGGGCTGTTCCTGCTCGCCAAGGCCACCTTCGAGATGCACGAGCGGCTCGAAGGGGAGGAGGACGGCCAGAGCGAAGGCCGCGCCGCGGCCTCGTTCGCCAGCGTCATCGCCCAGATCATGGTGCTCGACATCGTCTTCTCGCTCGACTCGGTGATCACCGCGGTCGGGATGGTGGACGAGGTCTGGGTGATGGTCGCCGCCGTGGTCGTCTCGGTGGGCATCATGATGCTGGCCGCGGAGCCGATCAGCGGCTTCGTGCACCGCCATCCCACCGTCAAGATGCTGGCGCTCAGCTTCCTGCTGCTGATCGGCCTGTCGCTGCTGCTCGAGGGTTTGGGGCAGCACATCCCCAAGGGCTACATCTACTTCGCGATGGGCTTCTCGGTGTTCGTCGAGATGATCAACCTGCGGGTCCGCCGCCGCACGCCGCCGGTGCAGCTCCGCGACGGCCACGGAGCCGACCGCACGCCGCGCGCGTAGGCGCCGCGGCCGGGATCCGTCAGAGCGCCACCCGGTGCCGGCCGCTGTGCAGGTAATTCATCGTCTGCACCGTGAGCATGATGGCGAAGTCCAGCTTGGTGCGATCTTCCGGCCCCATCAGCCGCAGGTTCAAGTCGTTGGCCCGCGCGATCATGTTCTCCAGCACCTGGTCGATGGTGTACTGATACTCGCCGGTGTTCGCCGCCACCATGCGCCGGATCTCCTTGCGCAGGCGGGCAATGAAGCGCGCCGCCTTCATATGCCCGGCATAGTCCGGCGCGTCCGAGAACAGCCGCCGCAGATCGCGATCGTAGAAGTGGGGATGCTCGACGCCGTAGTGCCGCCGCTTCCTGGCGTAGTGGGCGCGCAGCGTCTTGCGGAGGCTCTGCAGCGGTTCGACGCGACGCCGCGTCCGCACCAGCATCGCCTTGCCGGCGAGCTCGCCCATCAGGCCGTCCATGTACTCCAGCTTCTTCAGCGCCGGCCAGTCGGCATATCGCGTCTTCCAGTCGGAGTCTGGCGTCAGCCAGACCGCGAAGGTCTCGGCGAAGTCTTCGTCGGGATGGCTCTGCGCGTACCAGCTGTCGAGATGGAGGACGAAGCTCTTGCTGTAGGGTTTCGGCGTGTAGTAATCGGGATACTGGAGGTAGGACGGGCCGAACAGCTGCTGCCGCCTTCGCCGCTGCCGCAGCTTGTAGGCATTGTCGATGGCGTGCCCCGCCTCGTGGCGGAGGATCTTCAGGCACCACGCCTCGGTGCCCCCCTCGACTTCGAGCATCTGCGCCCGCTCCAGCCGCTCGAGCCGGGGATGCGCCAGGTAGAACGGGATCGCCACGCCCGGCACGCCGTCGGGCGAGAACCACTCCGCCGACAGCCAGAAGTGAGGCTGGAACGACAGCCCGCGCGCGTCGATCTCCCGCTGCAATTCGGCAATCCGCGATTCGAGCGGGCTGCCTTCGATCGAGATCCCGAGCTGCGCGATGCGCAGATCGAGGAGCCGCTCGTCCGGCCACGTCGCCCACTCCTCCGCCGGGATGACCGCGGGGCCCGCAGCCGGCGGGGCGGTGGGCCGGGGATCGGGTGCCGAGGGCTCGGTGACGGCGGAATCGGGGGCGGCGCGTTCCAAACCCAGAGTGTAGCCGAGTGTAGCCGAGTTGAACGGCCCCGACCGGTGTGGTATAGCAACCTCGGCTGGCGGACGCTCGACCCGTGAAGACCGGCGGCCGCTCACCTCAACCGCACCGTGGCCGCCGCTGACGGCGGTTACAAGGAGTAGGGATGAACCCCCTGTGCCGGGCCCTTGTGGCCACCCTCGTCGCCGCGGCCGCCGCCGGCCCCGTCTTCGCCCAGGCGCCGGACGCCGGAGCGCCGTCGCCAGACTCGACCCAGGCCACGCCGCCGCCCGAGCCCGGCGAGACCCGCTACGAGGAAACGGTCGTCGTCAGCGGCTCGCGGGCCGAGGAGAAACTCGCCAACACTCCGGCGACGATGACGGTCATCGGGCCCGCGCAGATCGAGCGCGCCACCTCGCAGAACTTCCCCGAGCTGCTGCGCACCGTCCCGGGCCTGAACATCACCCAGACCTCGGCGCGCGACATCAACGTCACCAGCCGCGCGGCGACCGGCACGTTGGCCACCGGCCAGCTCGCCCTGCTCGACGGCCGCAGCCTCTATCAGGATTTCTTCGGGTTCGTGATGTGGGATTTTCTGCCCGTCAACCTCAACGAGATCAAACAGATTGAAGTGATTCGCGGACCGGCGTCCGCGGTCTGGGGGGCCAACGCCGTCAACGGCGTCATCAACGTCATCACCAAGTCGCCCCGCGAGATGCAGGGGACGACGGCGACTCTCGGGCTCGGCACTTTCGAGCGCGCCAACGGCGAGTCCTCCGGCTCGCTCTGGTACGCGAGCGGCACCCACGCCGCGGCGCTCAACGAGCGGTGGGCGTTCAAGCTGTCCGCCGGCGGTTACGTGCAGGACCCGCTGTCGCGGCCGACCGGCTTCATCCCCGGGTCTCCCGTGACGCCGACGGCGCCTCGCGGCACGGCGTATCCCGCCTACACCAACACCGGGACGTCGCAGCCCAAGTTCGACGGCCGTCTCGACTACGACTTCGAGGATGGACGGAAGCTCTCGTTCACCGGCGGCGCCGCCGGCACCGAAGGCATCATGCACACCGGGATCGGACCGTTCGATATCAACAGCGGCTCGATCATGAGCTACGGGCGCGTCAGCTTCAGCCGCCGCGGGCTGCGCGTCTCCGGCTTCATGCAGGCGCTCGACGGCGATGCCGGCAACCTGTTGACCCGAGACCCCGCTGGCGCGCCTATCCGCTTCGCGTTCAAGACCAAGACCAGCGACCTCGACGTCGCCAACGCCCAGACGATCGCGAAGCGCCATGTGCTCAGCTACGGCGGCAATCTGCGCTACAACACCTTCGATCTGTCGCTGGCGCCCAACAGCGGCAATCGCACCGAGTTCGGGGTCTACGCACAAGACGAGATCTTCCTCACCGACCAGTTCCGGCTCTCGGTCGGCGGCCGCGGCGATCGCTTCGACTATCTCGACAGCTTCGTGTTTTCGCCCCGGGTGGCGCTGCTGGTCAAGCCGCGGCCCAGCCACACCTTCCGCATGTCCTACAACCGCGCCTACCGCTCGCCGTCGGTGATCAACAACTTTCTCGACATCACCATCGCCGAGCGGCTGACGCTGGCGCCGGGCCTCGTCTACCCGCTGCCGGTGAAGTCGGTCGGCAACGAGGGGCTGACCGAGACGTCGATGAACGCCTACGAGGTCGGCTACACCGGGGTGCTCGCCGGCCACAGCGTGCTCTCGGCGGCGTTCTACGTGAACCAGGCGAAGAACGACATCTTCTTCACGGAGGTGCGGTCGGCGCGCTACACGCCCGCCAACCCGCCGCCGGGCTGGCCGCTGCCGCCCATCGTCATCAGCCTGGCGACCGGCGGGGCCGGGTTTCCGGCGCTCTTCACCTACCGGAATTTCGGCCAGACGACGCAGCGCGGCCTCGAGCTCGGCCTCGACACGCCGATTGCGCACGGCGTCAGCGTCTTCGCCAACTACTCGTGGCAGGGAAAGCCGAAGCCGAAGGGATTCGACATCTCGGAGCTCAACCTGCCGCCGAAGAACCGCTACAACCTCGGCGCCAGCCTCGATCACCGGCGGCTGCTCGCCAACTTCTCGGTGAGCTATTCGGACAGCGCCTTCTGGCAGGACGTCCTCGACGACCGCTACCACGGCACGACAGCGGCCTTCACCCTGGTCAATGCCGGAGTGGGGGTGAAGTGGGGGGCGCGCGATCGTCTGGTCACCTCGATCAAGGCAACCGACCTCGGCAACCAGGAGATTCACCAGCACGTCTTCGGCGACATCACCAAGCGCCAGGTGGTCGGGGAGCTGCGGGTCAACTTCGGCAAGTGAGCGGGTTCCCGGCGCGGCGGCGCGGCTGAAGGCAGTATCCTTACAGGGTGGCACTGGGAATGGGATTGCGGCTGCCGAAGTCCGAAGGCACGCGCGGGCTTCGCGGCCGCGCGGCGGCGTCGAAACCGGACGAGCCGAAGAAAAAGAAGCTGACCTCGGCGGCGTGGAAAGAGGCGCGGGCGCTCATCTGGGCACGGCGCGGCCGGCTCGGGATCGGCCTGGCGCTGATGCTGGTGAACCGGCTCTCCGGCCTGGTCCTGCCGGCGACCTCGAAATTCCTGATCGACGACGTCATCAACAAGGGGCGGGCCGACCTGCTGACGCCGCTGGCGCTGGCCGCCGGCGCCGCCACCCTGGTCCAGGCGATCTCCTCGTTCGCGCTCTCGCAGGTGCTCGGCGTCGCGGCCCAGCGCGCCATCACCGAAATGCGCCGCCGCGTCGAGGCGCACGTCGCCCGGCTGCCGGTCGCCTACTTCGACTCGACCCAGTCCGGCGTCCTGATCTCGCGGATCATGACCGACGCCGAGGGCATCCGCAACCTGGTCGGGACCGGGCTGACCCAGCTCACCGGCAGCGTCGTCACCGCGCTCTTCGCCCTGGCCTACCTCTTCTATCTCAACTGGTACCTGACGCTGATCACGATTGTCGCGCTGGCGATCTTCGGCGGCGGGATGGCGATCGCCTTCAAGCGGCTGCGGCCGCTGTTCCGGGAGCGCGGCAAGATCAACGCCGAGGTCACCGGGCGCCTCAACGAGACCCTCGGCGGCATCCGCATCGTCAAGACCTACACCGCGGAGAAGCGCGAGGAGCTGGTCTTCACGCGCGGCGTCAACCGCCTGTTCCGCAACATCGCGGAGTCGATCACCGGCGTCTCGGCGATCACCGCGTTCTCCACCGTGGTGGTCGGCACGATCGGGGTGATCATGCTGATCGTCGGCGGGCGATCGATCCTGGCCGGGACGATGACCCTCGGGGAGTTCATCAACTACATCCTCTTCACCGGGCTGATGGCGGCGCCGGTGGTGCAGATTGCCTCGATTGGCACGCAAATCAGCGAGGCGTTTGCCGGGCTCGACCGCATTCACGAGCTCATGAGCATGAAGACCGAGGACGACGAGGACAGCACCCGCGAGCCGCTCGGCGACATCGACGGTGAGGTTCGCTTCGAGGACGTCACCTTCGAATACAACCCGGGCGTGCCGGTGCTGAAGCACGTCAGCTTCACCGCGCCCGCCGGCACCACCACCGCGCTGGTCGGGTCCAGCGGCTCGGGCAAGAGCACGCTGATCAGCCTGGTGATGGCGTTCAACCGGCCGCAGTCCGGGCACATCTTCGTAGACGGCCGCGATCTCGGCAGCGTCCGGCTGCGGGACTACCGTTCGCAGCTCGGCGTCGTCCTGCAGGACAATTTCCTGTTTGACGGGACGGTCGGCGACAACATCCGCTACGGCCGCAAGGATGCCAGCATAGAGGAGATCCGCGACGTCAGCCGGATCGCGCATGCCGACGAGTTCATCGAGGGGTTCGAGCACAAGTACGACACCGTGGTCGGGGAGCGCGGCGTCAAGCTCTCGGGCGGCCAGCGCCAGCGGGTGGCAATCGCGCGCGCCATTCTGGCCAACCCGCGCATCCTGGTGCTGGACGAAGCCACCTCGAGCCTCGACAGCGAGAGCGAAGCGCTCATCCAGGACGGCCTGCGCTCGCTGCGCGCCGGGCGGACGACGTTCGTGATCGCGCACCGGCTGTCCACGATCCGCAGCGCCGACCAGATCCTGGTGATCGAGCACGGCGAGATCGTCGAGCGCGGCACCCACGCGACCCTGATGGTTCTCGCCGGCCGCTACCGCACGCTCTACGACAAGCAGTACCGCCTGGAGACGGATCGCTTCATCAACCCCGGAGAGGACTTCACCTCGGCCCCGGTCTTGAAACACTGACCGCGGGCGCCGGCCGGCCACAGCGGAAAATCGCAGGTTCGAATTCCTTATGCAGTTCATCTACACCATGAAGGGGCTCGGGAAGGTCCATCCTCCCGACCATGTCGTCCTCAAGGACATCTGGCTGTCGTTTCTGCCCGGCGCCAAGATTGGCGTACTCGGGCTGAACGGGTCCGGGAAGAGCACGCTGCTGCGCATCATGTCGGGGCAGGATCGCCAGTTCGTCGGCGAGGCGTGGCCGGCCGAGGGCATCAGCATCGGCTTTCTCGAGCAGGAGCCGGCGCTCGACCCGGCCAAGACCGTGCTTGGCAACGTCGAGGAAGGGGTCTCGGACATCAAGGCGCTGCTGGCCCGCTACGACGAAATCAATGCGCTGTTCGCCGAGGAGCTGCCGCCCGAGCGGTTGGAGAAGATCCTCGAAGAGCAGGGCCGGGTGCAGGACCGGATCGAGGCCGCCGACGGCTGGAACCTCGACTCGCGCCTCGAGCTGGCGATGGACGCGCTGCGCCTGCCTCCGGCCGACGCCGACGTGACGACGCTGTCGGGCGGCGAGCGCCGCCGGGTGGCGCTCTGTCGGCTGCTGCTGCGAAGTCCCGATCTGCTGCTGCTCGACGAGCCGACCAATCATCTCGACGCCGAGTCGGTCGCCTGGCTGGAGCGCTTCCTCAAGGACTACCCGGGGACGGTGGTCGCCGTCACCCATGATCGCTACTTCCTCGATAACGTCGCCGGCTGGATCCTCGAGCTCGACCGCGGCCATGGCATCCCCTGGGAAGGCAATTACTCGTCGTGGCTCGAGCAGAAGCAGCAGCGGCTCGAAGTGGAGGAGAAGTCCGAGACCAAGCGGCAGCGCACTCTGGCGCGCGAGCTGGACTGGATCCGCATGTCGCCCCGGGCGCGGCAGGCTAAAGGCAAGGCGCGCCTCAATGCCTATGAGGATCTGCTCAAGGAAGAGACGACCCAGAAGATCGAGCAGATCGAAATTTACATTCCGCCCGGGCCCCGCCTCGGCGACATCGTCGTCGAGGCGCGTGCACTGCGGAAGGCCTACGGCGACACCCTGCTGATGGAGGACGTGACCTTCACGCTGCCGCGCGGCGGCATCGTCGGGGTGATTGGCCCCAACGGCGCCGGCAAGACGACGCTGTTCCGGATGATCACCGGCAAGGAGGGGCCCGACGAGGGGTCGCTGCGGATCGGCGAGACCGTGCAGATCGGCTACGTCGATCAGTCCCGCGATGCGCTGTCCGCGGACCGCAGCGTGTGGGAGGAAATCACCGGCGGTCGCGACACCGTCGAGCTCGGCAAGCGGGAGGTGGCGTCGCGGGCCTACGTGTCGTGGTTCAACTTCAAGGGGCGCGACCAGCAGCGCAAGGTGGGGGCGCTGTCGGGCGGAGAGCGCAACCGCGTGCACCTGGCGAAGCTGCTGAAGGGGGGCGCGAACCTGCTGCTGCTCGACGAGCCGACCAACGATCTCGACGTCGACACGCTCAGGGCGCTGGAGGAGGCGTTGTTGTCATTCGCCGGGTGCGCCGTGGTGATCAGCCACGACCGCTGGTTCCTGGACCGGATTGCCACGCACATGCTCGCCTTCGAGGGAGACAGCAATGTGGTGTGGTTCGAGGGGAACTACCAGGATTACGAGGCCGACCGGCATCGCCGCCTGGGGGCGGAGGCGGACCAGCCGCATCGGATTAAATATCGAAAATTGACGCGCTGACGCGCCAGGCGGCTCTGCAGTGCCTGGTGCCCATTTTGCAGCTCAGCCTGATGTTCGTATCCAGTCAGGTCAGGCCGCCTGTCGTAAGTCGAGATCAGTCAACGGCTTGAGGTCACGCAGGCGAGTCGAGGCGGACACGGTGGACACTTTACGACCTGTCGAAAATCGGCAGGAGCCGAAAAGTGTCACATGCACGAAGGGCCGAATGCAGAGTGTGCCATGCAGGCTGACGCCGCGACGCCGTCGACGTGAAGCCGGATTCACGCTCGTCGACATGCTGTTCGTGATCGCCATCATCGGGCTGCTCGCCTCGATGGCGATTCCCGGACTGATGCGCGCGCGCGGCGCCGCGCAGGTGTCCTCGGCGCTCGGCACGCTGCGGGTCGTCAACAGCGCCGAGCTGACCTATGCCATCTCGTGCGGGCTTGGCTTCTATTCCCCCGACTTCCCGACGCTGGGTATTGCGCCGCCGGGCAATCCTGTGGCGTTCTTGCCGCCGGAACTGTCGAGCGGCTTCACCTTCGATCGCAGCGGCTTCATCTTCAGCCTCGCGGGTACGCCGCTCTCAGGAGCGCCGGCGACCTGTAACGGCCTGGCGGCCGGTGCGGCGGCGCCGGGATACGCGGCGGTCGCCGATCCCATCGATCCCGGCGGCAGCGTCGGCAAGTACTTCGGCACCAATGCGGACGGCCTGATCTATCAGGACAACGCGACGCTCTCCGCCACCATGCCGGAGACCGGCGCCCCGCCGTCCGGCACCACCATCCAGTAGCTCTTCGTCGGATCCGGCGCTGCCGGCACCGGCCTGCTCGGGCGCGATGCTGCAGTCGCGTGCCCTGGCGCGTGCGCGAGGCTGGCGTGCGGACCGCTCCGACAGAGTGCGGGCCGTGTACCGGGCAGGACGCCCGGTGTGCGGGCGCGGCGCGAGTCGCACACCAGTGGAGTCGGGCGTATGTCCTAAGTCATTGATTCCAATGGTCTTGGTAGTTGGATCGGAGCCGGCATCGATCCCGCTATGAAGGACGGTGTCGCGCAACATCGCGCGGCAGTCTTCAGGAGCGCCCCGATGCTGCGAGTTTCTTCCGCCGTTGTCCTCTTCGTGCTGATTGCCGCGAGCCCGGTGTGGGCTGCCGAAGGAGACGTGCTGCAGGCGCCGTCGGCCGCGGTCGAAGCCGCGTGGGCTCGCGAGAACATCCATCAGGGCCCCTCGCCGGCGACGCTGAACGCGCTGCTGGGCTCGTACGCGGCGCTACAGGCCTTCGACATGGTGTCGACCGTCAGGGCCCGTCAGGCGGGCGCGAGGGAAGTGAATCCGCTGTTGGCTGGAGGCTACGGGCAGGCGACCGCCCTGAAGGCGGCGCTGGCGATTGGGGCGATGGGAGCCATCAAGGTGATGGGCAGGAAGAACCGCAAGGCGGCGTTCGTGACCGCCGTGGTCCTCAATATCGCGGGTGCGGCCGTAGTCGCCACCAACATGAGGAACCTGCACCAGCTGCAGCCGCGGTAAGTCGCTCGCGTCGGTGGATGACCGAAGGGCAGGCCCCAGGGCCTGCCCTCGTGATGTACGGTCAGCGCCGCTTGCGGACCAGCGCCTTCCTGGCGCCGATTCGAGGCCGGGACGCCGCCTTCGACCTGGTGGTCTTCGCCGACCTCGGCGCAGGCTTCGCTTTCGCTTTCGCTTTCGCTTTCGTCTTCGACGCCGACTTCGACTTCGGGGCGGGCCTGACCCGGGATTTAGACGAGGCTGCCTTGCGGGCGGCCGGCGGCTTCCGCTTCGGCGCGGCCGCCTTCTTCCCGCCGCCCAGGCCGACGGCTTTCTTCGCCTGCCGCACCGTCGCCGTGACCTGACGCCGGACCTGCGTCACCGTCCGTGTGATGACCCGGCGCGTGGCACGCCGCGGTTTGGCCGTCTCGATGGCGCCGCCGGCGCTCTCGACCCAGGATTCCGCGGTGCCGACGGCGGCGCTGGCGGCGCCTGAGGCCGACTGGGCCCCGTCAGCCACCATCCGCGCTGCGCTTCCGAACGCGCTGCCCACCGTCTCGGCCGCACGCGTCACGATCGAATCATCACCGCTGTCCCGCTTTGTCTCATCAGCCATGGCGTCTCCTCGAGCAGATACTAGCAGCCGCGCCGCCGGGCCGTGCGTATAAAGTGAGTCGAGGCGGCAGACAACGCGTGACCACCCACACCTTCACCTATCATCCGCAGATTCTCGACGAGCTTGCCGGGCACGGGCTGCGGCCGTCGCCCGCGACGCCGCCGACGTTCCTGCGGGATGCCGTGCGCGAGCTTTACAAGTACGAGATCAAGCAGCGCCGCGCCCAGCTGAGGGCCGGCCGGTTCCTCAAATCCGCCTACGCCGGACACATCGTCGAGCTGCGCAAGCGCTACTGGATTCTCTCGGTGCCCACCGATCGATGGCTGCTCCCGCCCGGCGGCGCTCCTTCGGTACCGTGATGTGATGGCGCACGGCGGCACGACAGATCGCGCACGCGGCGATCCGCCGTAGCACGAGGTGGCGCGCAGAGGGAGGCCTGGCGGGCGAAGTTCCCGTTCGACTTCGTGGTCAGACGCCGGACCCGGCCGCCGCGACCGCGAGCAGCGCCACGAGCACCTGTCCGGCGATGGCGGTGTGGCGGCGGGCGGTGAGCGCCGCACCGCGATCGCCGCGGCGCCGCCCGGGCAGGAGGGCCAGGGCGATGAGGTACAGCATCAGGGTGAAGAACCCCGCATACCCGGTGATGGCAGCGTGAGGCTGATACTCGATCGAGCCCAGGCTGACGCCCTCCAGCACCGCGGTCAGCACCTGTCTGAGCAGCCCGCCCTGCGGCGCATAGAGGCTCTCCAGCACGGCAAAGCGGAGCAGGAACGCCGCCGCGAAGAGCACGATCAGCGACCGCAGCAGGCTGTCGCGGGTGGTGGCGCCGGCCAGCGCCGTCATGATCTGCACGAAGAAGTAGGTGCTGAAGATGACGAACAACAGGCCTTTCTCGGGCGTCAGCAGGTTGAAGATCTGCGCCGAGGCCGCGAACAGCGTGGCCATCACCACCGCGCCGGAAAGGTTCTCGAGCGGCGTCCTGCCGGCGTGCATCAGCCGTTCAGGCGCCAGCACTCCGCCGCGCACCAGCGTGCCGAGGAGCGCCGCCGCCAGTACCAGGGCGACGACCGTGGGCGGCACCAGCCGCACCATCTCGGCCACGCGTAGCCCGCCGAGCAGCGTCACCGTCAACAGCAGCAGCGGCAGCACCAGTGCTTCGCGTGTAGTCGTCATTTTCGTGGCCGCAGCACCTTCAGCGGGTTGAAGTCGGACGGCGTACGGGTTACGCCGCGTTCGAGCTCGGCCTTCAGTTCATCGGCGCTCTTCATCGCCAGCCCGGGATCGTCCTCGACAACCAGCCGATGGCCGGGGGCCACCGCGATAGCGCGATCGACCGCCTCGAGACCCTTCCGGAACAGCGCATCGTCGTTGTACAGCCGTCCCCATCCCTGCCGGTAACAGCTGTAGGCGATGTAGAACTGCGTTCTGGCGTCGCGCCCGGCAGGGTCGGCGCGTGCGAATGCCGCGCGCGCCTCTGGAAAAGCGTCCCTGTGGAAGAACTCGAGGCCGTCCGCCCAGGCCACCGGGTCGACTCTGTAGAGGCCCGCGCCCGACGCCAGACCGCCCGTGACCTGTGCCATGGTCTGCGGCTGTGAGGCGTAGAGCCACACAATCAATCCGCCATAGGCCACGGCGGCCGCCAGACCAGCGATACGAAGTTTCACCTGCGCTTGCCTCTGCAGTATGTGTGCCGACCCGTGTGCTATCGTCACCCGGATGCGCCGGCTGATTGTGCTGTGGCTTGGATTATTGACGATCGTTCCCGCCTTCGGATGCTCGCCGAAAAAAATGGGTATTGGACGGATGGCCGACGCGCTGTCCGCCACCGCCACCGCCTTCGCACGAGACGATGACCCGGAGCTCGTCAGGCTGGCGGCACCGACGACGCTGAAGATGGTGGAGATGCTGCTGGACGATGCACCGCAGCATCCGGGGCTGCTGCTGACGGCGTGCAGCGGCTTCACCCAGTACGCGTATGCCTTCCTTCAGATGGACGCCGAGATGGCGGAGCCCCCGGAGAGCCCCGCCGCGGCCGCCCTCAGACAGCGGGCGGCATCGATGTACGCCCGCGCGCGCGGCTACTGTGAGCGGGCGCTGCAGGGGCGGCATCCCGGCGTGAAGAGCAGCCTCGCAGAGGACCCGACGCCGTTCCTGGCGGCAGCGGTCCAGGCAGATGTGCCGGCCCTCTACTGGGACGCGGTGGCGTGGGGGGGTGAGCTGTCGCTCGCCAGGAATCCGCTGCTGCGCATTGGCGAACTGGCATCGGTGCGACAGATGCTGTCGCGGGCGCAGGAACTGGACGAGGGCTGGGAGCGGGGCGCCATCCACGAAGCCTTCATCGCGCTCGACGGGCTGCCGATGCTGCTCGGGGGCAATCCTGCCCGCGCCAGCGCCCACTTCGATCGGGCCGTGGCGTTGTCGAACGGACAGTCGGCGTTTGCCTACGTCGCCGTGGCGGAGGCGGTGGCCCAGCGGGCCGGGGACCGGCGCGAGTTCGAGCTTCAGCTCCGCGCCGCGCTGGCCATCGACACCGCGCCGCCGTCGCTGCGCCTGGCGAACCTGCTGGCGCAGAAGCGGGCGAGATTCCTGCTGGCGCGGATCGATCGCCTGTTCCCGGGCGCGTGACCACCAGGCGTGGACCGCCGAGGCGTCTGGCGACGTCGACCGTCGCGGGCCACCTGGACTGTCCCGTCACCGTGGTTCGCGACATCATTCCCGGGCGGGGCATCCCGGCTCGCGGCGTTGCTCCTCGCTCATATACTCCAGTATTCTCACTCGTCGCG
>JAYTEJ010000064.1:0-3912 GCA_043735365.1 Acidobacteriota bacterium | reverse complement strand
CGGCGTGCGGGTCAGTCTCTTCGTCGATCCCGAGGAAGCGCCGGTGCGCTGGGCGGCCTCGATCGGCGCCGACCGCATCGAGCTCTACACCGAGCCGTTCGCCCGCGCTTTCGCGGCCGGACCAGACGCAGGGCGTCGCAGCTTCGCCCGCTACGCCGCCGCTGCCGCCGCCGCGAGCGCCGCGGGCCTGGGCGTCAACGCCGGCCACGACCTCGATCTCGAGAATCTCGTGCTCTTCCGCACCTTGCCGCACCTGGCCGAGGTCTCCATCGGCCATGCCCTCATCAGCCACGCCCTGTTCGTCGGCCTCGACCGCGCCGTCCGCGACTACCTCGCCGCCCTTGAGGGCGACACACGTCCCTGACGTAAGTCGTTGATTCGACGCGGCGTGCGCCAGCCTGCAAATCATCGCCGTGAGCCCTGAACCCTGAACCCTGACCCGGAACCCCGAACCCTGAACCTCTTCGCAATTGGACGCCCCGGGAGGGAGTTGTTATGATCGCGGGGATCGGGCGCCGGGCGCTCACTTCCACTCCATGCGTAAAGAATCCGTGGTCTTCGGCGTCGCCGGCATCTTCTTTGGCGTCCTGGTTGGCTGGATGATCGGCAGTCAGCAGCCGGCCCGGGCCGTGCCGCCGGCGGCTGCGGCCCCCACCCAGGCATCCGCCGGCACGGCGCAGGCGCCGCCGGCGTTCGACGAATCCCGCGCCGCGGCCCTGAAGACGACCGCTGATCGCAACCCCGGGGACGCGGAGACGCGCGTCCAGCTCGGCAATCTCTACTTCGACGCCGAGCGCTATGACGAGGCCCGGAGCTGGTACGAAGCGGCGCTCAAGGTCGATCCCCGCAACGTCAACGCCAGCACCGATCTCGGGATCGCCTACTACTACGCCAACCAGCCGGACCGGGCGCTGGCACAGTTCGACCGCTCGCTGGCGATCGATCCGTCCCACTCAAAAACGCTCCTCAATATCGGCATCGTGCGCGCCTTCGGCAAGCAGGATCTCGACGGCGCCGAGAAGGCCTGGCAGCGGGTCATCGATGTCGCCCCGGCCAGCGAGGAGGCCGCGGTCGCCAAACGCGGGCTCGACGGCCTCCGCGCCGCGCACGCCGGCCAGGTCGGCGCCGCCCCGAAGCCGGCGGCACAGCCACAGTAGACGCGTATGGGCCGGGCGATTCTCTGGGCGATTCTGCTGTTCTTCATCCTCCGCGCGGTGTCGCGGCTGATGCACGGCGTGCTCGACGGGGCCGGCTACCGGCGCGACGGCGCGCCGCAGAAAAGCGTCGCCCTGGTCCGCGACCCGGTCTGCGGCGTGTTCGTGGTCCCCGGGCAGGCGCTGGCGATCGGCGCCGGCAGCAGCACCCGGTATTTCTGTTCGGAGAAGTGCCGCCGCGAGTGGCAGCGGCGCTAGACGAATCGTCCCAGCATCATGCCGTCCGAAGACCAGCTCCGCGCCGACATCGTCGAAGTGGGCCGCCGTCTCTACGCGCGCGGCTATACCGCCTCCAACGACGGCAACATCAGCGTCCGCCTCGACGATCGCCGCCTGCTGATGACCCCGACCGGCGTCTGCAAAGGCTTTATGGACGTCCGGATGATGTGCATCACCGACCTCGACGGCAAGAAGCTCGAAGGCGAGCGCAGCCCGTCCTCAGAGATCCAGATGCACCTCGAGGTCTACCGCCAGCGCCCCGAGATCCAGGCGGTCGTCCACGCCCACCCGCCGGTCGCCACCGCCTTCGCGGTCGCCGGCATCCCGCTCGACCGCGCCGTCCTCGCCGAGGTGGTGACGACGCTCGGCAGCATCCCGATTGCGGAGTATGCGACGCCGTCGACCGCGGAGCTGCCGGCGGCGGTGCGCAAGTACGTCAAGGCCCACGACGGCATGCTCCTCGCCAACCACGGGGCGCTGACCCTGGGCTCCGATCTGTTCGCCGCCTATTACAAGATGGAGACGATCGAGCACTTCGCCAACATCAGCTTCGTGGCGCGGATGCTGGGTGGGGAGCGGCTGCTGTCGAAGGATGAAGTGGTGCGGCTCCAGGGCCTCCGCGGCCGCTACGGGATTGCCTCGCCGGCGCCGATCTGCGCCGATCCGGTCGCGGGAGCGGGCATGGAGACCGCCGACTGCCAGGTCGTCTTCGCCCCGCCCGGCACCGGCGGCGAGCGGCTGGTGCCCGGGCGGGGCGCGCCGATAGGTGCCGACGAGGAAATTCGGCTAACATACCGCGAGCTGACGGCGTTGATCGAGGACGCGGTCAGGCATCTCACATAGATTTCCTGAAGGAGCAGCAGCATGGGTGAGGCGCTCGGCATGGTCGAGACCAAAGGTCTCGTCGCGATGATCGAGGCGGCCGACGCGATGGTCAAGGCCGCGAAGGTCACCCTCGTCGGCTGGGAGAAGATTGGCGCCGGCTACGTGACCGCGATCGTCCGCGGCGACGTCGCCGCCGTCAAGGCGGCAACCGATGCCGGCGCTGCCGCGGCGCGGCGCGTCGGCGAGCTGGTCTCCGTGCACGTCATCCCGAGGCCGCATTCGAATCTCGAGGATGCGCTCCCGATCGGCAAGGCTGCGACCGCCGCGAAATGATCGTCGCCAAAGTGGTTGGCACCGTGGTGGCGACCCGCAAGGACGAACGTCTGGTGAGCAGCAAGCTGCTGATCGCGCGGCCGATGGACCCGCACGGCAAGCCGGAGGGGAACTACCTGGTCGCGGTCGATACCGTCGATGCCGGCTTCGGCGAGACCGTCCTGATCGTCAGCGGCAGCTCGGCGCGGATGGCCTCCGGGATGAAGGACTGCCCCGTCGACGCCGCCATCGTTGGCATCATCGACACCATCCAGGTGAAGGACTAGTGCAGCTGGCGCGGGTGATCGGCGAGATTGTGTCGAGCGTCAAGGACGCCAACCTCGACGGTGTGCCGCTGCTCGTGCTGCAGCCGATTGCCGCGTCCGGGGAGCCGGCCGGGCGGACGCTGGTGGCCACCGATTCGGTCGGCGCCGGGGTCGGCGAGCGGGTCTTCTTCGTGCGCGGGCGCGAGGCCGCCTATCCTTTTTATCCCGGCGAGCCGCCGACCGACGCGGCAGTGATCGGGATTGTCGATCACGTCCATGTTGACGATGTGGAGACCGGCGCGGACGCGCCGCGCAGCGGCAGCCTGCGGTCAGAGGGCGGCGAAGGGCGCAGGCCGGAGCCGAAGCCGCCGGCGCGGCCGAAGGCCTGAAACATGCAGATCTGCCGGGTGATCGGCACTGTGGTCTCGTCGCACAAGAATCACAAGCTCGATGGGGCCAAGCTGCTGCTGGTCCAGCCGGAGACGCCGGCGGGCGAGCCGCGCGGTGGACAGCTGATGGCCATCGACTCGGTCGGGGCCGGGGTCGGCGAGCGGGTGCTGGTGGTGATTGAAGGCAAGGCCGCCGGCGCGGCGCTGGGGCGGAAGGCCGCCGCCGTCGATGCGGCGATCATCGGCATCATCGACAGCCTCGACTACAGGGACGACGCATGAACGAAGATGCGGTACGGGAGATCGTGCGCGAGGTGCTGGCGCGGCGCGCCGGCATGGCGCCGACCGGAACGCCCGCTCCGGCGCCGATGCGCCTCTCGACCGACATCAGCCACGGCCGCTACGTCCTGCCGGAGTCCGACGGCCCCTGCGTGATCGAGCCGTCGGTGATGTGCAATCACTGCGGCTACTGCCAGTCGCACGGGCATTAAGACCGGTGCGAGCTGTTCTCCTGACCCGGCGGATCCCCTCCGCGCCGCTGGCGCGGCTGCAGGCGGGCTGCGATCTCGATTTGTTCGACGGCCCGGGCCCGATCCCGCCCGATGAACTGAAGCGCCGCCTCGCCGGCAAACAGGCGCTCATCTGTCTGCTGACCGACCGCATCGACGGCGCGGTGATCGCGGCCGC
>JAYTEJ010000063.1:0-2136 GCA_043735365.1 Acidobacteriota bacterium | reverse complement strand
GCAGGTGTTGACCACGATGACATCAGCCGCTTCCGCATCCGGGGTGATGACGTGCCCGGCGTCGCGCGCGATCCCCAGCATCACCTCGCCGTCGACGAGGTTCTTAGGGCAGCCGAGCGAGACGAAACCAATCTTCATTACGGGTAAATCCTGTAGAGCATCCGGGGATAGGGAATCGCCTCCCGCAGGTGTTCGATGCCGCAGATCCAGGTGACGACGCGCTCGATGCCCATGCCGAAGCCGCCGTGGGGGACGCTGCCGAAGCGGCGCAGATCCAGATACCACTCGAACGCTTCCCTGGGCAGGCCGTGCTCTTCGATGCGGCTGAGGAGCAGGTCATAGTCGGAGATACGCTCGCCGCCGCCGATGATCTCGCCGTAGCCCTCGGGCGCGAGCATGTCGACGCACAGCGCCAGTTCGGGGCGCGCCGGGTCGGGCTTCATGTAGAACGCCTTGATCGCCGACGGATAGCGGTGCACGAGGACGGGCCGGTCGAACTGCCCGGAGATCGCCGTTTCATCAGGGGCGCCGAAGTCTCCGCCCCAGGCGAACGGCAGCCCTTTTTCCGCCAGCAGCTTCGCGGCGTCGTCGTAGGCGAGGCGCGGGAACGGCGCCTTGACGTTGGCGAGCGGGGCGGTGTCGCGCTCGAGCACCCTGAGCTCGGCCTGGCGCCGCTCGAGGACGCGGGCGACAACCGAGATGACCAGCGCCTCGGCCAGCTCCATGACGTCGTCCAGGGTGGCGTAGGCCATCTCCGGCTCGACCATCCAGAACTCGGTGAGGTGGCGCCGGGTTTTGGATTTCTCGGCGCGGAACGTCGGCCCGAAGCAGTAGACGCGGCCGAGCGCCATGGCGTTGGCTTCGTTGTAGAGCTGTCCGCTCTGCGTCAGGTAGGCCGTTTCCTCGTCGAAGTACTGCACCGGGAAGAGCGTGGTCGTGCCTTCGCAGGCGGCCGGCGTGAAGATCGGCGTATCGGCGAGGATGAAGCCGCGCTCATTGAAGAAGTCGCGCACCGCGTTGATGACTTCGTGGCGGATGCGCAGGATCGCCTGCTGGCGCGGGGCGCGAATCCAGAGGTGGCGGCGATCCATCAGGAAGTCGACGCCGTGCTCCTTGGGGGAGATCGGGTAGTTCTGCGACTCGGCGACGACCTGCAGCGCGGTGACGTCGATCTCGTAGCCGCCGGGCGCCCGGGCATCGGCGCGGACGGTGCCGTCGACGACGATGGCGCTTTCCTGGGCGAGGTGATCCGCCTGGCGGAAGGCCTCGTCGCCAACCGCCTGTTTGGTCATCACGCACTGGATGAAGCCGGTGCCGTCCCTCAGCGTGAGGAAGTGGATCTTCCCGCTCGAGCGGCGGTTGTGCAGCCAGCCCTTGAGGGTGACGGCCTTGCCGTCGCTTGCCGCGATGCTCTGGATGTAGGCCGTCATGGATGTGCCAGGGTGCGCTCGAAACGGTGCCGCGCCTGCTGCGCCCCCGCCAGGACGGTGGCGGGAGAGCCGGCGCCGGCCAGCTCCAGCAGACAGGTGCCTTCGAAGCCGATTTTCTGCAGCGACATCAGCGCCATGTCCCAGTCAATGGTGCCGAGGAATGGGGCCAGGTGGTCGTCGGACCGCCCGCGGTTGTCGTGGACGTGCGTCGCAATCAGGTGCTCGGCCGCGATCTCGACGGCGTCGGCGACCTCTCCCATCAGGTGCGCATGGCCGAAGTCCAGGCAGATGCCGGCGTGCGGGGCCTCGAGATCGCGCTCGAGCAGCCTCACCAGCGCGGCCGGCGTCGACAGCTCGTTGGGAATCACTTCGAACGCCACCCGGACGCCGAGCGGCGCCGCCATGCGGCAGATCTCCTCGGCGCTCCGCGCCGCCGCGCCGCCGCTGTTGTCGCCGGGGCCGCTCGACCCCGCCGGCTGGCCCAGATGGACGACCAGCGTGTCGTAAGGAATCCGGCGGGCGAGGTCGAGGGCCAGTCCGGCCTCCCGTACCGCCGCCTGCCGCGCCTCGTTGTCGGTGGCGGCGTTCGACAGCGCCTCTCCGGCGTGTCCGGGACCCATGCGGAACGTGATGGGGGCGTGGACGCTGTTGAGCCGGAGGCCGGTCTCCGAGAGCCAGCTCGACAGCTCGGAGATGGCGGCGCCGT
>JAYTEJ010000062.1:0-2673 GCA_043735365.1 Acidobacteriota bacterium | reverse complement strand
ACCGCACCGTGGCCCTTCGTGGCACCCTGGCACTCCTGGCACCCTGACTCCCGTACCCTGGCACTCCGCACCCAGGACACTGGCACGCCGGCACGTTGGCACTATGGCACCTTGCCAGTGTCGATCTCCGAGAGCAATGGGAAGTGATCGGACGCTTTGGCGGCCGCGGCGCCGGCGACGATGCCGCAGGCGGTGAGGCGCGCGGCGTGGGCCGTGGGCACGAAGATGTAGTCGAGGCGGACGTGCGGAGACCAGGTCGGAAAGGTGTAGCCGGGCTCGGATCCGTGCAGGCGGCGGTGGCCGTCGACATATCCGGCGTCGAGGACCAGTTGAATGGTGCGCCAGCGGATGCGGCCGCCGCTCAGCCAGACCAGAGCGCGCAGGCGGTGCGGCAGCTTGCGGAAATCGAGCAGGTCCCCGGGAGCGAGGGTGTTGAAGTCACCGGTCAGCACATGGAATCCGTGCTGGTGTGTGGCAATCGAGGCCAGCAGGGCGCGCAGCTCGAAGACGCGATGACTCTCGGTCCAGGCCGAGTAGATGGCGCTCAGATGCACGCCAAAGATGCGGAACTGGCTCTCGTCCGGCTGGATCTCGAGGAAGGCGTGGCGCGAGACGCGCGGGTGATGCCACTCGTAGCAATGGACCGGGCGGCGACACATGAACGCCAGCGATTCGCCCGGGCGGGACGCCCATTGCGCCATCCCGGCCGCTGCCGCCAGCCGCTCGACGACGCCGGGATCGGTCGCCTCCTGAAAGACGACGAGGTCGGGCCGCGCCGCCGCGATGGCGGCGGAGAGCGGCTCTTCCTTGCCCCGCCCGCCGCGGCAGATGTTGTAGCTGAGGACCCGCACGATGGTTCAACCCGCCGGCTCGCCGTCCTTGTCGATCAGCGTCAGGTAAGGTTGACCGAGCAGCTCACCGCGGAAGTAGATGACGGCATCACGCGAGCCTTGGATGTTGACCGGACGCCGCACCATCTCCATCAACCGCTTGCGCAGCGGCACCAAATCGGGAGCGATGTCCGGATCCTCCTCGCTGAGCGGGCGCGAATGCACGCCGGGGACGAAGAAGCCGGTGAGCTTGAAGAGCGCCATCACCTCGTCTCCCCCGACCAGCGTCAGATCGAGATCGCTCGTGCCCGGGCCATCGGCATCGAACGGCGCCCCGTCCTTCCAGCGGCGGCCGGTCACGGCACTGCCCCTGAGGATGACGCCGGTGCCGGGCGGGATCGTCTCGCGGACCGCCCGCACGAAGTCGTCGAACGCCTCCTGGCGTTCGCCGAACGCCAGCCGGATGACGTTGCGGCGCTGCTCCTCGGCGGTCGGTTCCGCGCCGGCCGAGCTGTCGATGTCGTCTGTCACGCTGTCACACTCCCGCGGCAGGTCACTGCAACCTCCGGACCGTCGTCACAGCTCGCTCAGCGGCGAGCCCGGCCGCATGACGAACGCCTGCGGGTGCCACCGCGACGCCAAGCTGTCGGCGCGGTCGGCCTCCACCAGCGCCCAGAGGCTGCCGCCGAAGCCGGCGCCGAAGCTGCTCGCGGCGAAGGCGCCGAGGCGGCGCGCGGCGTGCGCCAGCGCGACCGTTTCCGGAATCTGGTTGCCCAGCAGTGTGTCCGCGTCCTGCTGCGAGTCGGCGGAGAGCGCCCCGAGCGCGGCCGCATCGCCGGCCCGCAGCGCCTCGATGGCGGGGCTGATCCTGGCATCCTCGCGGAGAAAGTGCGCAAGCCGGGCGGCAAGAGCGACGGCGGGCCACCCCGCGACGTGCGAGCGAGCCGCCAGGCGCTCCAGGCGGTCGATCGCCTCGCCGGAGGAGGCCATCGCCTCGGCGAGCGAGCGCGCAGGGGATGCGGCGGCGCCGTTCCACAGCCCCAGCAGCGCGCGCGCCCCTTCCGCCAGCCGGTTGTAGGGCCCCTGCGCGCCGCCGGTCTTGTCCGCCGCGACGCCGGACGGCGTCACCACGAACCGCCACGGCTCCGGCAGTGCGACATCCTCCAGATGGCGGACCGGCACGAACGCAAACGCCGAGAGATGGCCGGCCCGCGCGGTGACGATCGCGGCGTGGTCTTCGCTGCCACCGTGGGTGCCGACGCCGGTGCCGGCGCCCAACCCGTCGAAGCCCATGCCGTTCTCGATGCAGGCGTAGTACGAGGCGGCGTCGAGCGGGCTGCGGATGGCGGCCGTCCACTCGAGGCTGTGGTCGAGCCGCCCCAGCCGCACGAGCGCGGCCGCGACGCCGACCATCAGGGCGCTCGAGCTGCTCATGCCGGAGGCGCGCGGCAGGTCGCTGGCAAAGACGATGGTGGCGCCGGCATCGAGCCCGGGAAAATTCAAGCGCAGCCTCCGGACCACTGTCTCGACATAGTTGCGCCATCCGCTCGGTCTCGACCCGGTCCCGCCTTCCGCAAGGGGACGCCCCGAGGTATCGAAGCTGACGCTCTGCTCGCGCGCCGCGTCGGTCACGTGGAGCCGGCCGTCGGACCGCCTGACCGCCGCCACCACGAATCCTCGCGGCACGGCCGCCACCAGGGTGCGCCCGCCGGCGTAGTCGGTGTGCTTCCCGAACATCTCGAGGCGGCCCGGCACCCAGAGCAGAAGCGGCGGCTCCTCCCCGGCCAGCACCGCCAGCCGCGACAACACCATCTGCAGCAGCGTCGTCCGCCGCGCCGCTGCC
>JAYTEJ010000061.1:0-7901 GCA_043735365.1 Acidobacteriota bacterium | reverse complement strand
TCGGGCCGCGTCGTCGATGCGCGGACGGGCGCGGGGCTGTCGCGGGTCCTGGTCCTGGTCGAGGACGGCGGGCCGTCGGCTGAAACCGGCTCCGACGGGAGCTTCAGCCTGTCCGGAGTCGTGCCGGGCCCCGCCGCCTGTTCGTGTCGGTCGTCGGCTACTCGCTGGTGCGGCGGGACGTCGAGGTCCTGGCTGGCGGCGAAGCCGCGGTGACGATCCCGCTCAGCGAGGGCACGGGCACCTATACCGAGCGGGTGACGGTGGCGGCGGACCGGTTCCGTCCGGCTGAACCGGCGGTGGCGAGCCAGCAGACGCTCGGCAGCGCCGACATCCAGAACCTGCGCGGCGTGCTCGCGGACGACCCGTTGCGTGCGGTTCAGGTCCTGCCGGGAGTCGCGACCGGCGACGACCTGCGGAGCGAGTTCAGCGTCCGCGGCAGCGACTTCAGCCACATGAACTTGACGGTCGACGGCTTCCCGACGCCGTTCCTCCTGCACACGGTTCGCGCCGTCGAAGACTCCTCCGCGTCGGGATCGGTCGCGATGATCAACAGCGACATCCTCGAGGAGGTCACGCTGCTCAGCGGCGGCTATGCGCAGCGCGACGGCAATCGCACCGGCGCCGAGGTCAATTTTCGGGTGCGCGAGGGCTCGCGCCAGCGCCTCCAGGCACGGTCCACCGTCAGCGGCACGAGCGCGTCGGCGGTGGTCGAGGGACCGCTCGGCCGGGAGCGCCGCGGTTCGTGGCTGGTGTCGGCACGCCAGAGTTACCTCGACCTCCTCCTGCACAGGCTCTCCCAGGAAGGCCTCGACTTCGCGTTCGCCGATGCGCAGGCGAAGCTTGCTTACGACCGGTCTCCGGCGCAGCGATTCGAGCTGACGCTGCTCACCGGACGATCGCGCATGCAGGAGAAGCGGGAAGACACCGACACCGGCCAGGTCGTCACCGGGCGCAACGCCTCCGCGATTGCCATCGGGAGCTGGCGGGTGACGGGGCGCCGCGGCGTCGTGACGACACGGGCGCTGGCGTCGGCGAACCACTTCCGCAACGAACGGCGCGGCGTGATCGAGTACGACCGCGGCCACGACTCGCAGATGGCGGGCCGCGTCGACGCCGCGGCACTTATCCGCGGGGTGCAGATCGAGGGCGGCGTCCAGATGGATCGCACCAGCGAGGGACGGATCCGCCGGCGCTCGTCGGGCGGCGCCTACCGCGTCATCAACGAGTTCGACGCCGCGGCCTCGCGCGCCGGCGCCTACGCCCAGGCCGGGTGGACGGGAGGCCCGTTCACGCTCGTCGCCGGCGCGCGCGCCGACCGCTGGAGCCTCACCGGCGAGACCACGGCGTCGCCATGGGCGCAGGCGGAGCTCAAGACCAGCGCTTCGACGAGCCTTCGCGGGGGAGCGGGAATCTATCGTCAGTTCCCGGACTTCGAGCAGGTGATTGGCGCCCTTGGCAGCCCGACGTTCCGAGCGGAGCGCGCCAGCCAGTACGACCTGGGATTCGAACAGCGCATCGGAGCGGCCGTCCGCTGGCAGCTCACCGCATTCGACCGCGAGGAGGACGGTTTCTTTCGCCGCATCGGCGCGGAGACCCGGCTCGTCGGCGGCCGCGTCGTCCGCGGCGCGATCGGGGCCGTCTATCAGCCCAGTCTCGACGGCCGTGCGCGCGGCGTGGAACTGCTGGTCCAGCGCCGCAGCACAACCGGGCTCTCCGGCTGGGCGTCCTACTCGTTCGGCCGGCTGCGCTATCAGGACCGCCTGACCGGCGAGACGTACTGGGGCAATCTCGACCAGCGGCACACGGCCAACGTGTATCTCTTCTACCGGCTGTCGGCACGCACCAGTCTCAGCGGCAAGGCGCGCCTTGGCAGCAACGTGCCGGCACCCGGCTACTACGAGGAGCGGGACGGCGGCTTCTACGTCGCCTCGACACGCAACCGCGTCCGGGTGCCGACGTATGCGCGGATCGACGTCCGCGCCAACCGGACCTACAACTGGTCGCGCCGGCGGCTCACGCTCTTCGCCGAAGTCATGAACCTGCTCAATCGCGACAACGTCCGGTTCTCGCCCCCTGGCGTCAACACCAGGACCGGCCGGGCAACCGGCCTGTTCGAGTCGATGATTCCCGTGGTGCCGTCGGCGGGCATCCTCGTCGAGTTCTGAGCGCATGGACAGACGCGTCATCGACCTCAACTGCGACCTCGGCGAGATCGCCGGCTCTCCGGTCGATGCCGCTGTGATGCCGCTGATTACCTCCGCGAACATCGCCTGCGGTGGCCATGCGGGTGATGCGGAGACGATGCGGCGGACGCTGCGGCTTGCCCGCGACGCGGGGGTCTCGGCGGGTGCGCACCCCGGCTGGCCCGACCGCGAGGGATTCGGCCGCCGGACGCTGCCGATGACCCCGCGCGAGGTCGAAGCCGTCGTCTGCGATCAGATCGCGGCGCTCGCCAGGATTGCCTCGGGCGAGGGCGTCCGCCTGCGGCACGTCAAGGCCCACGGCGCGCTCTATACCACCGCCGCGCGTGATGCGGCGATCGCCGCGGCGCTGGCCGGCGCGGTGCGTGAGGCCGATCCCTCGCTGGTGCTGTTCGGCGCCGCCGGCTCGGAAATGCTGCGCGCCGGTGCGGCCGCCGGTCTCGCGGTCGCGGCCGAGGCCTTTGCCGACCGCGGTTACGAGGCGGATGGCTCGCTGACGCCGCGCGACAGGCCGGGCGCGGTCATCGACGATCCCGGAGTGGTCGCCTCGCGGGCGGTGCGCCTGGCGGCCGAGGGCCGTGTCGAGGCGTCGGGTGGCATCGAGATCGCCATCCGTCCCGACACCCTCTGCGTGCATGGCGACACTCCCCGGGCCGTGGAGCTCGCGCGCGCGGTCCGCGCCGCGCTCGAGCGTGCGGGCCTGATTCTGGCGCCGGTCGCTGCCGGCCCGCACCCTCCGGGCTAAGCGAACAGCCCGTGGTGAAAGTCTGAATGCAGCCAGCCTTTCACCACGGGCTGTTAAGATTGAATCCAACCCGTGAGGCCCACACTCGCCGCCGCCGCGATGATCGGCCTGCTGCTCGGCAGCCAGGGCTGCCTGGTCGTCAGCCTCAATCCGGTCTATGACGAGGAGTCGATCGGCTTCGATCCGGGGCTGCTCGGCGGCTGGCAGGACAGCGACGACAACAGTTCCCTGCAGATCGATCGCGGCGAGTGGAAGTCCTACCGGATTCACTACCTCCACCCGATCGAGAATGGCGACGTCACCGGCTACCTGACGTCGATTGGCGACGCCCGCTACCTCGACCTGATGCCGGCGTCGGGCGTCGACCGCGGATCGTTCCTGGTGCCGGTCCATGTGTCGCTGCGAATCACGCTGGACGGCGATCGGCTCGAGCTGGCGCCGCTGTCCTACGACTGGTTCACGGCCCGGCTGCGGGCGCGGCCGGGGATCCCGGCCGCGGTGCCGGGTCTGGCCTTCGCGCTCGATCAGAAAGAGAACGCGCTCATCGTTTCGCCCACGGCGCGGCTGCGCGAGTGGCTGCGCCGGCAGCCGGGGGCCGGCGCGATGTTCGGCGCCGCGGCGGTATTCACGCGGCAGTGACCCGGAGGCCGGCGCGCCTCCGCGAGGAGAGATCAGCATGCGAGACAACCCGACCCGCCGCTTCGCCGGCTCCGCCACCCTCGCCGCGGCAATGGCCGCGGCCGTGATGGCGGTGGTCTCGGCGCAGACGCCGGCGCCGGCCGCTTCCGCGGCGAAGCCGCAGACCGCGCCTCCGGCCGAGGCGCTGCCGCCGGCGCGCACCATCATCGACCGCCACATCGAGGCCATCGGCGGGCGCAAGGCGATCCTCGGGCACACCTCGACGCACGCCGCTGGCACCATGGCGATGGCTTCGAGCGGGGTGTCGGGCTCGATCGACGTCTACGCGGCGCGCCCCAACAAGTCGCTCTACAAGCTCACCATCGGCGGCATCGGCGAGGTCCTGGAAGGCTTCGACGGCACCACCGGCTGGAGCCTCTCGGCGATCACCGGGCCGATGCTCGCGACCGGCCGGGAGCTGGAGCAGAAGACGTTCGACGCCGCCTACGACGCCGACCTGCACGATCCGGCGCGCTACAAGTCGATGCGCACCGTCGAGCGGACCACCTGCGAGGGGCGCCCCTGCTACAAGATCAGCCTGATCATGCTCGACGGCACCGAGGACATCGAGTTTTACGACGTCCAGTCGCGCTACAGGGTGGCCGCGATCGCCAGCCGCGAATCGCCGATGGGACCCGTGCAGGTCACGCTCGCCTTCGGCGACTACCGGAAGTTCGCCGACCTCATGGTCCCGACGACCATGAAGCAGTTGTCGATGGGCGTGCAGCAGGTGCTGACCTTCACCACGGTCGAGTTCGACAAGGTGCCGCCGTCCATCTTCGAGCTGCCGGCAGAGATCAGGGCCATGGCCAAGTGAAGCGGCGTCGCGCCGCCGCCGCGCTCGCGGCGATGGCGCTGGTCGCCGCGCTGGCGGGCGCTCAGGTCCCCGACGGGGTCGAGGCCTTCGACGCCGCGTGGACGCTGGTGCGCGACTCGCACTTCGACAAGTCGATGAACGGGGTCGACTGGGACGCGGTGCGCACCGAGCTCCGTCCCCGGGCGGCGGCCGCATCCTCCGTCGCCGAGCTGCGCGCTGTCATCCGCGTCATGCTCGGGCGCCTTGGGCTCTCGCACTTCGCGCTGGTCCCATCGACCGCCGATGTGCCCGGGCCCGAAGGGGATCTCGGGGCCAACCCCGGTCTCGACGTCAGGCTCGTCGACCACAGTCTGCTCGTCACCAGGGTCGAGCCCGGTCTTGCGGACGTCCACCCCGGCTGGCGCCTCATGAAGATCGGCCCGACCGACGTCAGCGACCAGTCGCCCGCCGCCGCCGCTGACAATCCCCGGCTGGCGGGCGTGGAGGCCTGGCGTGTCGCGCAGTCGCTGCTGCGCGGCCCCGCCGGCTCGAAGGTCGACATCGTCTTCGAGGACGGCCGCGGACAACTTCAGCCGCGCACCCTCGAGCGGTGGCCCGATCAGGGGCAGCCGGTCACCGTCGGCAGCCTCCCCACCATGTTCGTCCGCGTCGACAGCGCCAGGCGCCGCACCCCCGGGGGCGCCACCGCCGGCGTGATTGCGTTCAACGTCTGGATGCCGGCGGTCGACGCCAGGTTCCAGAAGGCGATGGACGACTTCCGCGGCGCCGACGGCATCGTCATCGACCTGCGCGGCAACCCCGGCGGCCTCGCGGCGATGATCATGGGCATCTCCGGGCACTTCTTCACCGGGCGCCTGACGCTCGGGGTGATGAAGACCCGCGATGCGGAGCTGCGCTTTGTCACCAACCCGCGGCTGGTGAACGCCAGTGGCGAGCGCGTCGCCCCCTTCAGCGGGCCGGTGGCGATTCTCGTCGACGGCATGAGCGGCAGCGCCTCGGAGTGCTTTGCCGGCGGCATGCAGTCGCTCGGCCGCGCCCGCATCTTCGGACAGCCGTCGATGGGACAGGCGCTGCCGGCGCTGTTCGATCGGCTGCCGAACGGCGATCTCCTGATCCACGCCTATGGCGACTTCGTGACCTCGAACGGTCGCCGGCTCGAAGGGCGCGGCGTCATTCCCGACGAGAGTCAGCCGCTCCGGCGCGGCGACCTGCTGGCCGGCCGCGACCGCCCGCTGGACGCGGCCCTGGCCTGGATCGACCGCGAAAAGGGGGCTCCTGGCGGCGCCCGCCCCTGACCGGCGGCCCATTGCGTGTTATTGTTGCGCTTGCGTTGCCGCCTCTGCTAGGATTAAGGGTCCTTCGCACGCGAGTGCGTCTCGGTTCGAGGCGCCCTGCGCCAAGCGGTCTTTTCTCCAGCCATAAACGGAAATTCGAGGGGATCTTCATGGAGCAGCGCCGGCTGCGACTCGGCGACATACTGGATGACTACTGTCCGCGCGAGCGGCGGCTGACGAACCATGCCGTCGTCGCCATGGTCGAGGAAGACGTCAAACAGACGCGCTGCACGACCTGCGACGCGGAGCACGTCTACAAGGGCGGCAAGGTTCCGAAGCGGAAGAAGAAGGACAGCCCCGCGGCGCTCTACAAGGAAGTGCTGGCGGGGATCTCCGACGAAGCCGCGCCGCTGCTGGCGGCCGGCCTCAGCCCCGAAGCGGACGCCGGAGATGCCGGGCCCGTGGCGGCTGCGGCGGTGCCCGTCGTACCACCCGCCGGCAGTGACATCCCGGCCATCGCCGCGGCCGATGCTGTCGCACCCGCGGCGGCGCCGGTGGACAGAGACGACGCCGACGAGAATGACAGCATCGCGGTGGAAGACGGCCCCGTGCATCGCCCGCTCATTCGCGCCCAGCTCCCGCGCATCGAAGGCTTCAAGGAGGAGCGGCGGCTTCCTGAGTTCACCATCCGCCAGTCTCCCCACGGCAACGGTGGCAGCGTCCGCGGCGGCGACGCGCGGATGAAGCCGCACGCCGGCGGCGCCGGCGGTAACGGTGGGAACAATCACCGGCAGCACGGCGCCCCTCGCTTCGGCGGCCCCCGCCCCGCCGGTCCCGGCCGCAGCCAGCCCGGGCGCAGCGGCTCCGGCCCCGGCGGCGGCTTCCGCGGTGCCGGCCAGCCCCGTCCCGGCGGTTCGCGCAAGCGCTCGCGCTAAAGCCCCGCCCGGGGCTTTCGTGATTAAATCGACAGACTGAAAGGTGTGTCGATGACTGATCTGCAGGGCAAAACCGGGCTTATCGTCGGAATCGCCAACAAACGCTCGATCGCCTGGGCGATCGCGCAGGCGGCCTCGGCCGCCGGTGCACGGCTCGCCGTCACCTATCAGGGCGAACGGCTCGAAGAGAACGTCCGCGACCTCTCCGCCGGCCTCACCAACCCCCTCATTCTTCCGTGCGATGTCACCGACGATGCGCAGATCGCGCACGTCTTCGCGGAAGTCGAGCGTGAGTTCGGCGGCCTGGATTTCGTCGTCCACGGCGCCGCCTTCGCGAAGCGCGAGGATCTGGACGGGCCGTTTTCGCAAACGTCGCGCGACGGCTTCAAGCTGGCGATGGACGTCAGCGCCTACTCGCTCATCGCTCTCGCCCGCGGCGCGGCGCCGCTGATGGCACGCCGCGGCGGCGGCAGCATCGTCACGCTCACCTATCTCGGAAGCGAGCGGGTGTTCTCGAACTACAAGGTGATGGGGGTGGCCAAGGCGGCGCTCGAGGCCTCGGTCAAGTACCTGGCGGCGGATCTCGGTCCGCAGGGCATTCGCGTCAACGCCATCTCCGCCGGACCGATCAAGACGCTCGCGGCCGCGGGTATCCCCGGGTTCAGCGCCATCCTCCAGCACTACCGCGACCGCGCGCCGCTGCGCCGGACGGTGGACACCGCCGACGTCGCCGACGTCGCGCTCTTTCTCCTCGGCCCGGGTAGCCGCGCCATCACCGCGGAAGTGCTGATGGTGGATGCGGGGTTTCACGCGACGGGGATGTGAGGGAACGGTTCGGGGTTCCGGGTTCAGGTTCCGGGTTCCGGGTTCCGGGTTCTTGGGGTTCTTGGGAGGGCGTATGATTCGGCGCCGCGTTGGAGGTCTGCTGCTGGTGTCCGGTCTGGCGGTGCCGTTCGCCGCCGGCTGCGCGAAGGCCACAGCGGGCGTCAATCTGGCGGCGTTCGATGACGCGCAGGTGACGACGCGGGTGAAGACGGCGTTGATCAACGATCCCGCGATCGGGACAGAGCGGATTGATGTCGAGACGTCCGGCGGCGTGGTGACGCTCTCGGGGCGGGTCAGCTCGAAAGAGGCCGAACAGAAGGCGATGACGCTGGCGGGCGCGGCGCGCGGGGTGACCGGGGTCAAATCGACGCTGGAGATTCAGCCCTAGTGATCTCTTGCTTATCCGGGTGTTTCAGGAAGCCACTA
>JAYTEJ010000060.1:0-1960 GCA_043735365.1 Acidobacteriota bacterium | reverse complement strand
TTGTAGATGACCGTGACCATCAGCATCATCAGCAGCACGAAGCCGGCGAGGAGCATCTTCTCTTTCACCTTGATGCTGAAGTCCCGGCGCGAGACCCCCTCCATCGCGAGAATCGCGATGTGCCCGCCGTCGAGAACGGGAATCGGCATCAGGTTGAGCAGTCCGAGGTTGAGGCTGATCATCGCCATCAGCCCGAAGAGCGACACCCACCCCTGGGAAGCGGCGGTGCCGGACAGATCCGCGATGGCGACCGGGCCCATCAGCTGCTTGACCGAGGTGCTGTGGGTGAAGAGTCCGGCCAGCGTCTGGACGATCATCTTCGACCAGGTCCAGTTCTGGACCGCGCTCATCTTCACCGCTTCGAACGGGCCGGGATCGATGGTGCGCTGTTCCCAGGCGCTCAGTTGCGCGCCGATGATGACGGTGCCCCCGACCTTGCGCGGCGTCACCGTGAGCTGGGCGGGGCTGCCGCGGCGGCGGATGTCGAGCACCATCGCCTGGCCCTCGTGCGCCTTGATGATCTCGACCAGCCGCTCGCGCGAGACCCCGGCCTCACCGGCGGCGCCGAGCACGACGTCCCCCGACTGCAGGCCCGACTCCGCGGCGGCCGAGTCGTGGGTGACCGCGATGATCTGCGGGTGCATGATCGGCTTCACGCCGACGTCGCCGAACTCGTACTTGCCCTGCGCCGAGGGGACCATGCTGATCTCGACGGGGCGGCCGCCGCGGTCGATGGCGAACGACACCTGCCGCTTCGCCTTGCCGACCACCGCCATCTGGAACTGCTCCCAGGTTCCGACCGTCTGCCCATCCACCGACACGATCCGATCCCCCGGCAGCACGCCGGCCGCCTTGGCGACCGACTGGTCGTCGAGCGAGCCGACGACGACCGGCTCCTGCTCGAAGGCGGGGACCTGCGCGCCCTGATAGAGCACGACGGCCATCACCACGAAGGCCAGCGCCAGGTTCATGACCGGGCCCATCACCAGGACCTGGAAGCGCTGCCACTTCGTCTTCGACATGAACTCGTCCGCCGCCCCGCTCCGGGCGTCGTCCGGGCTCTCCCCCGCCATCTTGACGTAACCGCCGAGGGGAATGGCGCTGAGGCAGTACTCGGTATCGCCGCGGCGGACGCTGAACAATTTGGGCCCGAAGCCCAGCGAGAAGGTCAGGACGCGCACACCAATGCGCCGCGCCATCATGAAATGGCCGAGCTCGTGTACGAAGATGAGCACGCCAAGCACGAACGCAAAGGAAAGAATGCTGGTCACTTGAAACCTCTGCCGGGGTTACCGCTTCGATTGTACCCCAGCGGTCGCGCCGGCCGAGAAATCCCTGGCCCAGGCGTCCACCCGCCTGACGTCGGTCAGGGTCCGGACCGCGGCGGCGGCGTGCCGCTCGTACTGGTCCATCGCCAGGGCGATCAGGCGGGGAATGCCGGTGAACGCGAGGCGGCGGTCCAGGAACGCGGCGACCGCGACTTCGTTGGCGGCGTTGAGGACGATGGGCAGACCGGCGTCGCCGCCGAGCGCCCGGAACGCCAGGGCCAGGCCGGGAAAGCGGTCGGTATCGGGCAGCTCGAAATCGAGCCGCCCGGCGCGCGCCAGATCGAGCGGCGGCAGCGCCGCCGCCCAGCGCTCGGGGTAGGTGAAGGCGTACTGAATCGGCAGCCGCATGTCGGTGACGCCGAGTTGCGCGATGGTCGAACCGTCCACCAATTCCACCATCGAGTGGACGATCGACTGCGGGTGCACCAGGACGTCGATGCGATCGGCGCCGACGTCGAACAGCCACCGCGCCTCGATGACCTCCAGCCCCTTGTTCATCAGGGTCGCGGAATCGATGGTGATCTTCGGCCCCATGTTCCAGGTCGGGTGCCTGAGCGCGGCCTCCGGCGTCACCGCCGCCAGCGCCGCGGTCGAGGCGCCGCGGAATGGCCCGCCCGACGCGGTCAGGATCA
>JAYTEJ010000059.1:0-4306 GCA_043735365.1 Acidobacteriota bacterium | reverse complement strand
GAAGGTCCTCGCCGTGGTCGTCCAGTTGCTGGAGAAAACGCTGATTCGCGTCGGCAACGACGAGTATGCGAAGCAGAATCGATCGTTCGGCTTGACCACCCTTCGCGACGGCCACGTCGAGATCGACGACGGGCGGGTGCGGTTCTCGTTCAGGGGCAAGAGCGGCGTCGAGCACAAGATCGACCTCGCGGATCGCCGGCTGGCGCGGATCGTCAAGGCCTGCCGCGATATTCCCGGCTACGACCTCTTCCAGTATTACGACGAGCAGGGGAAACGGCAGACCATCGAATCGTCGGATGTCAACGGCTACCTGCAGGCGATCGCCGGGCGGGACTTCACGTCGAAGGATTTCCGCACCTGGGCCGGGACGGTGCTGGCGGCCAGGCTGCTGCGCGACTTCGAGCGCTTCGACTCGGAGGCCCAGGCCAAGCGCAACATCGTCCAGGCGGTCGAGTCGGTGGCGAAGCGGCTGGGCAATACCAAGGCGGTCTGCCGGAAGTGCTACATCCACCCCGCGGTGTTCGACGCCTACCTGGACGGATCGATGCTGCAGACGATGGCGCAGCGCGCCCGGCGGACGGCGCGCGCCGAGGATCTTTCGGAGGCGGAAGCCGCGGTGCTCGGGCTGCTCGAGCGCCGGCTGGTGCGCGAGAGCCGGCGGCGGGCCAGCTGATCTCAGCGCGCGATGATGCTGATGCCGCCGTTGGTGCCCTCGATGCGCACCGGCGCGCCGCCGCCGTTGAGGCGTCCCTCGAGCCGGCGCCGGTTGTTGTCGCCGCTCTTGTCGAGCGTCAGGCCGTCCATCGACACGCCGCCGTTGGTGACGCGCGCCGAGAGCGTCGCCTTGGCATCGGAGGGCAGCCGCAACCTGATCCCGCCGTTGGTGCACGACAGGGTGACGCCTCCCTCGGCGAGGCGCTCGAGATCGACCTCGACGCCGCCGTTGGTGGTGGCGGCGCTGATCGGGCCTGAGATGTTGCGCGCCTTGACCGCGCCATTGGTCGTCTGGGCCTCGACCCGTCCGCTCAGACCCTCGAGCGTGATGCCGCCGTTCACCGTCCGCATCACCACCTCGGCGCCGGCCGGCAGCTTGACGACGTAGTTCACCTGCTGGCTGACGCGGCTGAACAGCCCGCCGCCGGTGTTCTTCGGCATCTTCGTCTCCAGCCGGATGCCGCCGGCGGACGCCTCTTCGGCAATCTCAATCCGGCCCAGCGCCTCCTGCGCCGCCCCGACCGAGCCGGCGCTTGCGGTCTTGTGGGCCACCACCTCGACGGCGCCGCCGGCGGAGGTCTGGACGTCGATCTTGCCGTTGACGTTGCGGATTTCCACCCGGCCGTCCGGCGGCAGATCCCAGGTCTTGCGCCAGTCGGCGCTGGCGCTCTGGCCGTGGTGAGCCATCGCCAGATCGCAGCCCGAGGCCGAGACCAGCAGCAGCGGCAGCAGCGCCAGGGCGAGGCGCGCGCGGGCGGTGTGTCTCATGGATGTCATCTCCTGTGGCGGTTAGACGGTCAATCGGCCGCCGGGGTTCAGCGGCGGTATAATCGAGCCGGCAGATGTCAGACAGAAAGTACCGCCAGCGCGGCTACCAAGACGAGCCGCGAGGTCCGCGGCAGGAGCGTCCGGAAGCGCGCCCGGCGGCGCCGAAGGACTACGCGCCGCGCGGCCAGACGCCGTCGGGGGCCCCCAAGACGTTCGAGATGCCGGGGTTCCGGGAAGTGGTGCGCTGCCGCGGCTGCGGCCATGAACTGACGGTGGCGCTCGCCTCCGCCGAGGACGGCCGCTGCGCCCGCTGCGGCGCCGACCTCCACGCCTGCGCCCAGTGCGTCAGCTTCGACACCGGCGCCAGCTTCGAGTGCCAGCAGACGATTCAGGCGCGGGTGTCGCCCAAAGACACCCGTAACACCTGCGCGCTGTTCGAGCCCCGGACCACGGTCGAGCGCGAGACCCGCTCGGCGCCGGCGGCCAGCGCCCGGTCGGCGTTCGACGATCTCTTCAAATGATCTTCCGTCGGCGGCCGGCCCTCGGCGCGGCGCGTCCCCACCTCTTTACCACGCTCCATGTGGCCGCGGCGTCGATCGCCATCCTCACGGCGCTGGCGGCTGGCGCGAGCGGACAGGCGGGGGCGCCCACCGCCGGCTACGAGGTTGTCCGCGTCTATCCCCACGACCCCGAGGCCTTCACCCAGGGGCTGACCATCGCCGATGGGACGCTCTACGAAGCCACCGGCCTGAACGGCCGCTCGAGCGTCCGCAAGGTCAAGCTGGAGAACGGCGAAGTGCTGCAGATTCGCCGGGTGCCGGAGCACTACTTCGGAGAGGGCATTGCCGTGTGGCGCGACCGGATCTTCGAGCTCACCTGGCAGTCCGGCGTCGGCTTCATCTACGACCGCCAGTCGCTCGACAAGATCGGCACCTTCAGCTACAGCGGCGAGGGCTGGGGGCTCACCGACGACGGCCGCCGGTTGATCATGAGCGATGGCTCCTCCTGGCTGCGCTTCCTCGACCCGCAGACGCAGCGACAAACCGGGCGCCTGCAGGTCCGTGACGGCGGCCGGCCGGTGGCGCAGCTGAACGAGCTCGAGTTCGTCAAGGGAGAAATCCTCGCCAACGTCTGGCAGACGGAGAAGATCGTCCGGATCGATCCGAAGACCGGCCGGGTGCTCGGCTGGATTGATTTCGCCGGGCTGCTCGCCCCGCGCGACGCCGTCGGCGTCGACGTCATGAACGGCATCGCCTACGATGCGGCGCACGATCGGCTGTTCGTAACCGGCAAGCTCTGGCCGCGGCTGTTCGAAGTGAAGATCCGCCACTGAACCTCCGCCCGGACGCCATATAATCCGCGCGTCATGCCAATCGACTCCCGCCGCCGCGCCAGGCGCGGCGCCGTCCTGCTGTTCACCTTCGCCACCGCGGTCGCCGCCATCGTCGGGTCGTATGCCCAGCCCGGCGCGGTTCCCGCCGCGAGGCCCGGCCGCCAGCGCGGCGGCGAAACCCTGCTGCCGAACGGCTGGCGCATCGACCCGGCCGGGCGCCACGTCCAGGTCGGCGACCTGCCGCTCAACATGGTCGCCTCGCCAGACGGCCGCTTCCTGGTGATCACCAACAACGGCTGGACGAAGCCGACGCTGACGGTGTTCGACACTCAGACGGAGCAAGTGATCGGCCGTACCGCTGTCGACCACGCCTGGCTCGGGCTGGCCTGGCATCCCGACGGGACGCGGCTCTTTTCGGCGGGGGCCGCCGAGAACACCATCCACGAGTTCACCTGGGCGGGGGGCAAGCTCACGGACGCGGGCACCATCGCGCTCGGCCCGCCCGAGCGCCGCACCGCCGGCGAACTGCTGAACGCCGGGTTCATCGGCGGGCTGGCGATCGCCGCCGATGGCCGCCGCCTCTATGCGGCGCACGTGTTCGGACAGGCGGTGAGCGCGATCGACCTGGAGACGCGGCAGGAAGTCGGCAAGGCGGCGCTCGCGGCGGAGCCCTATACCTGCCTGCTGTCGAAAGACGGACGCACGCTGTTCGTCTCGCTCTGGGGCGGATCGAAAGTGCTGATGTTCGCCGCCGACACGCTGGCGCCGCTCGGCGAGGTCACGGTCGGCGGTCACCCCAACGCGATGCTGCTGTCGAGCGACGGCGCCCGCCTGTTCGTGGCCTGCGCCAACACCAACGCCGTCTGGGTGATCGACCTGGCCCGGGGCGCGGCGGTCGAGCAGATCTCGACCGCGCTCTATCCGGACGCCCCGGTCGGCACCACCCCGAACAGCCTCGCGCTCTCGCCGGACGGCGCCACCATGCTGGTCGCCAACGCCGACAACAACACGGTGGCGGTCGTCGACATTCGCACACCGGGCAAGAGTCAGGTCTCGGGCTGGGTCCCGGTCGGCTGGTATCCGACCTCGGTCCTGTATTCGCGCGACGCCCGCCGCGTCTTCGTGCTCGACGGCAAGGGCCTGACGAGCGATCGCAACCTGCGGGGACCGCAGCCGGGCGGGGTCCGGATGGACGGTCAGTACACCGGCAGCATGCTGCAGGGGGCCCTGTCGATCGTTCCGGCGCCGGCGCCGGCGCAGCTCGCCGCGATGACGCGCCGCGTCTACGCGCTGACCCCCTACACCGCGGCGGGGCGGCTGGCGCCGGTGGACGCGCCGATCGCCAACCCGGTGCCGCGGCGGGTGGGCGGCTCGTCGCCGATCCGCCACGTCTTCTACGTGATTCGCGAGAACCGCACCTACGATCAGGTCTTCGGGGACCTGGCGCGCGGCAACGGCGATCCCTCGCTGACACTCTTCGGCGAGGAGGTG
>JAYTEJ010000058.1:0-2325 GCA_043735365.1 Acidobacteriota bacterium | reverse complement strand
GTGAGCGTCGAGTGCGATTGTCTCATTACTACTAAGTATTTAGTATTTAGTAGTTAGGATGTCAAGAGGGAATCGCGGGAAAGTTGGACCGCCGGCCGGCGGCCGGGGGCGGACCCCGCGGCTCAGATGTCGAAGTCGGCCATCACCGGCGCGTGGTCGCTGGTCCCGAACTCGCGCTGCACGGCGCAGCTGCGCACCCGGTCGAAGATCGACTGGCTGGCCAGCAGGTAGTCGAGCCGCCAGCCGATGTTGCGCTGGCGCATGCTGCGCCACGGCGCCCACCAGGTGAACATCTGCTCGTTCTCCGGCTCGAGGGCCCGGCCGACATCCACGAGGCCGTGGCCGATGAGCCGCTCGAGCTGGGCGCGCTCTTCGGGAAGCTGGCCGATCGACGCCGGCTTGCGCTCCTTGGGGTGGACGTCGATCTCGGCGCGGGCGATGTTCAGGTCGCCGCAGATCACAATCGGCCGCCCCTCGGCCCGGACGTCAGCGGCGAACTGCTCGAGCGCGTCGAGAAAGCGGAGCTTGGCCTGGAAGTCCTTGCCGCCGTTGGGCACGTACACCGACACGACGCTGACCGCGGGCAGCCGGACCATGACGATGCGGTGCTCGAAGTCGAATGGGGGATGGACGAATTCGGGGCGTTGGGGCGCGACGCGGTGACTGACATGGAGGCCGACGCCCGAGTATCCCTTCCCGCCGTGCCAGTAGCACCAGTAGCCTTCGAGCTCGCACAGCCACGACGGCAGCTGGTCGGTCGAGGCCTTGAGCTCCTGGAGGCAGACCACGTCGGGGGCCTCGCGGTCGAGAAAGTCCTGGAGCTGCGCCTGCCGCGCCCGGATGCCGTTGACGTTCCACGTCGCAATCTTCATATCGCCATATCGCCGCATGGATTTTATGGGACTGGCGCGACCAGCGGAAGGCCGCGCGCACCGCCGCGGTCTCGACCGGCATCGCCACGGCCGACGTCGCCTGGCTGCTTCCGTATCTAGGACGGGGTCAGCGATCGGCAGCTGCACCAGATGATCGAGGCCAGCGGCAGCGACGAGGAAGCGGGCGCGGGCGCGGCGGCGATCAGATCACGCAACGCGCAGCTCGCTGCGGCGGCTAGCCTCGCTGCTCGATTCGCCCCCACGCATCCTTGAGCGTGACGGTGCGGTTGAAGACCAGCTTGGACGCCGTGGAATCGGAATCCACCGCGAAATAGCCCAGCCGTTCGAACTGGTAGCGGCTGCCTGGCGCCGCCCCCGCGAGGCTCGGCTCGACGCGCGCGCGCGCCAGCACTTCCAGCGAGCCAGGGTTCAGATCGGCGACGAAATCCCCTTCGGCGCCAGGCGACTCGCTGGTGAAGAGGCGATCGTAGAGCCGGACCTCGACCTCCAGCGCGTGCACCGCCGACACCCAGTGCAGCGTCGCCTTGACCTTGCGGCCGTCCTGCGCATCACCGCCGCGCGTCGCCGGGTCGTAGGTGCAGCGCAGCTCGACGATCTCGCCGCCGGCATCCTTGACCACGCTCGTACAGGTCACGAAATAGGCGCCGCGCAGCCGCACCTCTCGGCCAGGCGCCAGCCGGAAGAACTTCTTCGGCGGGTCCTCGCGGAAGTCGTCGCGCTCGATGTAGAGCTCGCCGCCGAACGGCACGCGGCGCGTGCCGGCGGAGGGCTGGTCGGGAGTGTTGGCGACCTCGAAACTTTCGCTCTCGCCGGCTGGATAGTTCTCGATCACCACCCGCAACGGATTGAGGACCGCCATCACCCGCGGCGAGCTCCGGTTCAGGTCCTCACGGACGGCGTGCTCGAGCAGCGCCACGTCCACGGTGCTCTCGCGCTTGGCGACACCGATGCGCTCGCAGAAGGCGCGAATTGCCTGCGGCCGGTACCCCCGCCTGCGCATCCCCACGATCGTTGGCATCCGCGGATCGTCCCAGCCGTGGACCCGCCCCTCCTGCACCAGTTGCAGCAGCTTGCGCTTGCTCATCACCGTGTAGGTCAGGTTGAGCCGGGCGAACTCGATCTGCCGCGGGCGCGCCGGCACCGGCAGGTGCTCGATCAGCCAGTCGTAGAGCGGGCGATGATCCTCGAACTCCAACGTGCACAGCGAGTGGGTGACCAGTTCCAGCGCGTCCGAGGGAGGATGCGCGAAGTCGTACATCGGGTAGATGCACCAGGCATCGCCGGTCCGGTAATGGTGGGCGCGGCGGATCCGGTAAAGCACCGGGTCGCGCATGTTGAGATTCGGCGACGCCATGTCGATCCGCGCCCGCAGCACGTGGGCGCCGTCCTCGAACTCCCCGGCCCGCATCCGCGCGAACAGGTCGAGCGACTC
>JAYTEJ010000057.1:0-6512 GCA_043735365.1 Acidobacteriota bacterium | reverse complement strand
TTCAGCGTCGCATTGGGGAACGGGCCGGTGCGCGCCACCGTGTAGCCGACGGCGGTGCGGAAGATCTGGAAGATCCACGAGAGCGACTTCCAGATCACGCCTACCCCAAGCCCCGCGAAGACCGTGCGCGCCAGGGCGCCGCCGCGTTCGCCGGCGACCAGGACATCGGCGCAGGCGGTGCCTTCGGGATACGGCAGCGCGCCGTGCTCCTTGACGATCAGCGCCTGGCGCAGCGGCACCATCATCAGCACGCCGAGGATGCCGCCGGCAATTGCCAGCAGCGTGATCTGCCAGTAGTTGAAGTAGGCCGGGCCGTAGGGCACCAGGAAGATCAGCGCGGGGATGGTGAAGACGACGCCGGCCGCCAGCGATTCGCCGGCCGAGCCGATCGTCTGGACGATGTTGTTCTCGAGGATCGTCGATCCGCCCAGCCGCTTGAGCACGGAAATCGCCAGCACCGCGATCGGGATCGAGGCGCTGACCGTCAACCCGGCGCGGAGCCCGAGGTAGACCGTCGAGGCTCCGAAGATCAGCCCGAACAGGATGCCCAGCACGATCGCCTTGAGGGTGAACTCGGCGGGAGACTCCGAGGCCGGCACATAAGGCTTGAACGCCGGAGTTGCGGCGGCCGGAGCCGCGGGTGTCGCAGGGTGAGCCATATCGCCAGATACTGCCACAAAAACTCCGGAAAGCCGATGCGGTCAGTAGCCCGCGTGCTTGTCGACGAGGTTCTCGAGCGGCAGCCCGGCCTCGAAGCGGCGCAGGTTCCCGGCAAACAGCGTCGTCACCGCCCCCCAGTGCTCCGGGCGGAAACCGGCCACGTGCGGGGTGATGACGACGTTGGGCAGATCCCAGAGCGGACTGTGGCGGGGGAGCGGCTCCTCGACGAAGACGTCGAGCGCGGCGCCGCCGATGGCCGGCGCTCCGGCCAATGCCGAGACGAGCGCGGCCTCATCGACGAGCGGGCCGCGGCCGACATTGACGAGCACGGCGCCGGCGCGCATCGCCGCCAGCTCGCGGACGCCGATCAGGCCGGTGGTGGCGGAGGTCTGCGGCGTGGCGAGGACGACAATGTCGGTCTGGGCGAGCAGATCGAGCAGCTGATCCGGCGGGGCGACGCGATCGACCCCGGCCGGCGGCGGCTCGGACGCCCGACGCCGGATGCCGGTGACGCGTGCGCCGAGCGCGTGGAAGCGCTGCGCGGCCGCGCGGCCGATGGCGCCAAGCCCAACGACGAGCGCGTCCGAGCCGGCGATGAGGCGCAGCGGCGCGCCGGCCAGCACGGCGTCCTGGGCCCAGTCGTGCGCCGCCTGCGCGGAGAAGGTGAGGGGCAGCTTGCGGAACAGCGCCAGCGTCACCGCAATCACGTGTTCCGCGATGGTCTCGGCGCTGACGCCGCGTGAGTTGGTCAGCACGACCGGCGACTGAATCATGGCGGGAAACAGGATGCCGCCGACTCCGGCGGCCGGGCTGTGGGCCCAGCGCAGCCGCCGCGCGGCCGCGAGGTGAACCGGCCGCAGCTCGGCGGTAAAGACGATGTCCGCCTGCGGGATGAGCGCGACCGCCTCGGCTTCGGTGGAGGCGTGCAGGAAGTGATGGCCCGGGAACTGGTCCCGCAGCCGGTCCACGTACCGGGCCGGAATGTTCCAGGCGGCAAAGGGGCTGTAGATGGCGACGAGGATCGTCAGCGGCGAGGTCACAGCCGGTAGTCGCTGCGGCCGCCGCGCTTGTCCACGAGCCGGATCGCCTCGATCACCATGCGCGGATCGACCGCTTTGATCATGTCGTAGACGGTGAGCGCCGCGACCGCCACGGCGTGGAGCGCCTCCATCTCGACGCCGGTCTGTCCCGACGTGCGGACCCGCGACCGGATGGCGTAACCGTTGCGGATAGGACGCAGTTCGACGTCGATGTGGGTGAGCACGAGCGGATGGCACAGCGGAATGGTGTCGGCGGTGCGCTTGGCCGCCATGATGCCCGCCAGCCGGGCGGTCTGGAGCGGATCGCCCTTCTTCACCGCGCCGGCGCGAATCAGCCGCACCGCCTCGCGCGACATCGTGATCCGCCCCGCCGCCACCGCCTCGCGCGCCGTCACCGGCTTGCCGCCGACATCCACCATCTGCACGCGGCCGGAGGGGGAGATGTGGGACAACGAGGTTCCGGGTTCGGGGTTCCGGGTTCCGGGTTTCGCGGGGATTCGGGGTTTACGGTTCCGGGTTCGCTGGCTCGCGTCGCTACGCTGGGTAGCTTCCCCACGCTGTCGCACGGCGCTTCCCGCCCGGCCCCCGCCAGCGGGAATCGTCCGGCTCCGCGCAGGGCGCTTCCGGGAGGGCGTGACCGTTACGGACTTGGACATCTCAATCCTGCGTCGAATGCGGAACCCGGAACCCGGAACCCGGAACCCGGACCCCGGAACCCGGAACTTCTTCGTCACCCATTCGCCAGAAAGAACGACAGACTCTCGAGCGACACCGTCAGGTCGACGCTCTTCAGCTTCACGCCCAACGGTACTTTGATCGTGCCGGGTGAGAAATTCAGCACCGCCCTGATCCCGGCGCCGACAATGGTGTTGACGACGGCCTGCGCGGCCTCCGCCGGTACCGCCACCGCGGCGATGCGGATGTGGTCGCGCCGCGCGATCCGGCGGAAGTCGCGAATATCGTAGACCGGGACTCCGGCGCGCGAGCGGCGTCCGATCTTCTCGCGCCGGGTGTCGAACAGCGCCGCGATCGAGAAGCCATCCTCGCGGAAGCCGGCATAGTCGGCGAGCGCCAGCCCGAGATTGCCGGCGCCGACGATGGCAATGGGGATGCGTCGATCGAGGCCCAGGATCTGCCGCAGGTTGCCGCGCAGCTCGCGGACGTAATAGCCGACCCCCCGCACCCCAAACTCCCCGAAGTGCGCGAGATCCTTGCGAATCTGCGCGGCGTTCAAGTCGAACTGGTCGGCCAGGGCCTGCGACGACACCCTGCGCACGCCCGCCGACTCGAGGGCGGTGATGCACCGGAGGTACACCGACAGCCGGTTGGTCGTGAGCTCCGAAATGACGTCGGCGCCGTCGGGCGGCCGAGCCTCCGGTCCCGGCTTGCGGACGGGCGCACACATGCGACTCAAATTGTACATGCAGGCGAGGTCCCGGCGGGGCAGCACGCCGCCCGGTCCGTGTTACCCTCCCGCGGATGACGCCCGCCGTCGAGGAGGACCGCGATCCGCCGGCCGCGCTGCGGACGCTGGCCGATCTGCCGTTCCACATCATGGGCCGCGTCCCGAAACCCCTGGCGCTCGGGCGCTGTCAGGGGGACCGGGTCGAGGGGATCTCGAGCCGCGAGGTGTTCGGGCGCGTCCGCGATCTGGCCCTCGGGCTCGAAACCCTCGGGGTCTCGGCCGGGGACCGCGTCGCCATTGTCTCGGAGAGCCGTCCGGAATGGATGCTCTGCGATCTGGCGGCGCTCGCCGGCGGCGCGGTCACCGTGCCGGTCTATCCGACGCTGTCGGCCGCACAGATCCGCTACATCCTGCAGGATTCCGGCGCCCGTGTCGCCGTCGTCTCCACCGCGACACAGTTCGACAAGCTGCAGGAGATCCGCCACCTGCTGCCGGCGCTCGAGGCCGTGGTGGTCATGGACGCGGGGCCGCGAACCTCGCCGTCGGCGCTGACGCTGGAGGAGATCGAGCGGCGGGGCCACGCGCGCATGACCGGGACCTGGGGGACCGGCCGGGAGTTCCAGGAGCGCGCCCGCCGCGTCGGCCCGGACGATCTCGCCACCATCATCTACACCTCGGGGACGACGGGGGAGCCGAAGGGGGTGATGCTGAGCCACGCCAGCCTCCTCGCCAATCTCCGCGCCGGCTCGGCGGTGCTCCCCCTCTCTGCCGACGACGTCGCGGTGTCGTTCCTGCCGCTCAGCCACAGCTTCGAACGGATGGTGGGCTTCATCTATCTCTTCATGGGCGTCACCGTCATTTTTGCCGAGTCGTTCGACACCGTGGCGCGCGACATCGCCGCCGTGCGCCCGACGGTGGTGACCGGGGTCCCGCGGGTCTACGAGAAGATCCAGGCGCGGATTACCGCCGCGGGTCATGCGCTGCCGGCGCCGAGGCGGGCGATCTTCCTGTGGGCCGTCCGCGCCGGCCGCGCGCACGCCCGTGCCTACCTGTCGGGGCGGACGCCCGGTTCGCTGACTGCCGCGGCGCGGGCGATCGCAGACCGCCTCGTGTTCGCGACGATTCGCGGCCGCCTCGGCGGGCGCATCCGGTTCCTGGTGTCGGGCAGCGCCCCGCTCGGCACCGACGTCCTCGAGTTCTTCTACGGCATCGGCCTGCCCATCGTCGAGGGCTACGGCCTGACCGAGACCGCGCCCATCCTCACCGTCAATCCTCCGGACGCGCCGCGCGCCGGCACCGTCGGCCGGCCGTTGCCGGAAGTAGAGATCCGCATCGCCGACGACGGCGAGATCCTGGCGCGCGGGCCGAACATCATGTCCGGCTATTACCACAAGCCCGAGGCGACCGCCGAGGTCCTGCGCGACGGCTGGTTCGCGACCGGCGACATCGGCTCGATCGACTCCGGCGGCTACCTGACAATCACCGATCGCAAGAAAGACCTGCTGGTGACCTCCGGCGGCAAGAACGTGGCGCCGCAGCCGATCGAGAACGTCCTGCGCCGCAGCCCGCTCGTCGCCGAGGCGGTGGTGCTCGGGGATCGCCGCCGCTACATCGCCGCGCTGATCGTCCCCGACTTCGCCGCGCTCGAGAAGCGGCTGCAGGCGCTCGGGCGGCAGCCGGCCGAGCGCCGCGAGCTGGCCGCCCGCGCCGACGTCGTCGCGCTCTACCAGGAGATCGTCGACGCCCTCAACCTCGAGCTCTCGCCGTTCGAGCGGATCCGCCGGATCGCCATCGTGCCGGAGGAATTCAGCGTCGCTTCGGGTGAACTGACCCCGACGCTGAAGGTCAAGCGCCGGATTGTCGAAGCGCGCTGGCGCGCCGAGATCGACGCGCTCTACGCCGACTGAGGCTCGCCGGCCGGCGGCGGCTCGATGTGGATGATGGCGTCGGCAATCTGCGGATAATGCGCCATCAGCTTGTCCTTGACGAGGTGGGACAGGCGGTGGGCCTCGTGGAGCGGCATCTGCGGCGGAAACCAGACGTGCAGGTCGAGGAAGGTGTGGTCGGCGGTGCCTCGGGAGCGGATCTGGTGGCAGCCGATCACTTCCGGCGCGCTCATCACCACCCGGCGGATCTCGTCTTCGTCGAGCACCACCCGGTCCGACAGCACCCGCGAGGTGTTCCGTCCGATCTCCCATCCGGTCCGGGCAATGAAGAAGGCGATGACCAGGCCGCCGACGGCGTCGAGCACCGGAAAGCCCATCCGCACCGCCGCCAGCGTGACGATCACCGCGCACGACGTCAGGATGTCGCTGCGCGTGGCCAGCGCATCGGCGAGCAGCAGCTCGCTGTTCAGCCGCCGCGCCTCGCCCCCCTCGTATCGCACCACCAGGATGTTGATGACCAGCGTCATCAGCATCACCGCGAAGCTGAGGGCGCTGACGGTCGGTGCGGCGCCGCCGGCGAGCCGGCTGATGGCCGCCCGCGCCACCTCGATTACCACGAAGAGCAGGAAGACGAAGATCCCGGCCGCTGCCAGCGTCTCGTATTTGCGGTGGCCGTAGGGATGATCCTCGTCGGGCGGCTTGCGCGCGGCGCGCAAGCCGACGAAGCCCATGACGTTCGAGGCCGCGTCGGTGAGCGAATGGAAGCCGTCGGAAATGACGCTGACCGCGCCGGTGGAATAGCCGAGGACGAGCTTCGCGGCGGCGACCGCCAGATTGAGGATCAGGACGCGGAGGAGAACGCGGCGGACCGCCTCGTAGCGGGGAGGCAGATCAGAACATCCTGGCCGTCTGAATCGGCCACCAGCGCAGCTGCACGCGCCCGATGATGTACTTCTTCGGCACGTAGCCCCAGTGCCGGCTGTCGGAGCTGTTGTTGCGGTGATCGCCCATCACGAAGTAGTAGCCTTCGGGAATCACCTGCGGGCCCCAGTCGTCGTGGCTGCGGTAGTCCGGCGGCACGAACGAGTCGTCCATCAGCACGTCATTGCGGTAGACCTTGCCGTCGACGATGCGCACCGTGTCCCCTTCGGCGGCAATCACCCGCTTGACGAAGGACTTCTCGGGCATCAGCGGGTAGTAGAGCATGACGATGTCGCCGATGCGTGGCTCGCCGATGCGATAGGCGAGCTTGTTGACGATCAGGCGATCCTGGTCGCCGAGCGTCGGCGCCATGCTGTGCCCCTCGACCCTCGCCACCTGAAAGCCGAAGGTGACGATGAGGGTGGCGTAGACCGCCGCCGAGGCCAGGGTCTTGAGCCAGGCGATGATCTCCTCGACGACCCGGTCCATGCGGATCGAGCCGCTGTCGATGGCCAGGCGCGCGTCGGGGGCGCCGGACATCCCGCCGGCGATGGCGCCGCCTGCCAGCGCGGGCACCGTCTCGGCCGGGACGCCCGGTTG
>JAYTEJ010000056.1:0-4821 GCA_043735365.1 Acidobacteriota bacterium | reverse complement strand
GTCGCCGAGGAGCGCGCCCGCTTTCAGTTCTTCAGCCGCGACCCGGACGCCGCCTGGAAACTCCACGCGCGCGGCACGATCGCGCTGCATCCGCCCGGGGTCGTCCCCGCCTTCGTCAGTGGCGAACGCCCCGCCGATATCGTCGCGCGCTGCCCGGAGGCGCTCGACGGGGCTCGGCACTACGAGGCGCTGAGCACGAGGGGGCTGGAGTACGGCCCGGCGTTCCGGCTGCTCGACGCCGTCTGGCGCGGCGAGCGCGAGGCCATCGGGCAGCTCAAGCCCGGTCCGCGCCCGGCCGCGGGCGCCCGTCGGCTGCACCCGGCGGTGATGGACGCGGGCATGCACGTCATCGCCGCGGCCGCCGCCGCGGAGGGCAGCGACACCTACGTGCCGGTCTCGATCGCCAGTGTCGTCGCCTACGGGACGGCCGAGGGCCCCCTGTGGAGCCATGCCAGGCTGACCGAGGCATCGGAGAGCGGCGCGCCCACGCTCGTCGCGGACGTCACCTTCCTGGATGACGGCGGGCGTGTCGTCCTCGAGGCCCGCGGGATCCGGATGCGGCGGGTCGGCGCCAGCCGCCGGCCGCCCCAGGACGTCGCCGACTGGTTCTACGAACTGGAGTGGAAGCCACAGAGCGTCGCGCCGTTTGCCGCGCAGGAGGCCGACGTTCCGGTCGAGGCACCCGGGCGCCCGTGGCTGATTTTCGCTGACGGCGGCGGCGTTGGCGAGATGCTTGCGTCACTGCTCGAGGCCCGTGGCGAACCGTGCGTCCTGGTGTTCGCCGGCGATGACCACGGTGCCCATGCCCGCGGGCGCACGGTGCTGACCGATCCCGATGCCGCCGCCGTCGGCCGCCTCCTGGCCGACGCCGAGCGTCGCGGCGCAGGCTATGGTGGCGTCATCCACCTGTGGTCGCTCGACTACGAGTCTCTCCAGCCGACGCTCGACGAGCTCCGCGCCGCGCAGCGGGTCATCTGTCAGAGCGCCTGGCGGATCGTGCAGGCGCTGGCCGGCCTCGACCTGCCGTCGCCGCCGCGGCTGTGGCTGGTCACGAGCGGGGCGGTATCGGTCGCCGGGCAGCAGGAGCCGGTGGCGCTCGCGCAGGCACCGTTGTGGGGCCTGGCGAACACCGCGGCGCACGAACACCCCGAGCTGCGGTGCACCCGAATCGATCTGAGCGACGCCGCCACGAGAGAGGAGATCGAGGCGCTGGTGACCGAGCTGCATGCCGCCTCGCCGGAAGACCGCGTCGCGCTCCGCGACGACATCCGACATATCGGACGGCTGGTGCCCGCGGCGCGGCCGCTGCGCGTCCTCCGCTCTGCCTCGCCACGCCGCAAGGTGTTGGTCAACGGCAGGCCGGTGGCGCACCGCGCCACCGCGCTGCAGGAGCGCCGCTCGCAGGCGCGTCTCGATCCGGACGCCATCTACCTCGTGACCGGCGGCCTCGGCGGCCTCGGCCTGGCGGTCGCCCGCTGGCTCGGACGCCGCGGCGCGCGGCATCTGGCGCTGTCGGGCCGTAGCGCGCCGTCGCCGCAGGCTGAAGCGGTGCTCCAGGAGCTCCGGCGCGACGGCACCCGCGTCACCGTCGTCAGCGCAGATATCGCCGACCGCGAACGCACCGCCGCGATGCTCGAGGCGCTCGATGCCGACGGCCGGCCGCTTCGCGGGGTGATCCATGCGGCTGGCGTGCTCGACGACGGCCTGCTGCTGCACATGGACTGGGCGCGGTTCCAGACCACTCTGGGCCCGAAGCTCGACGGCGCCTGGAATCTTCACGAGCTGACCCTCGACCGGCCGCTTGATTTCTTCGTGCTGTTTTCCTCCGTCGCTTCGGTGCTCGGGTCGCCGGGTCAGGCCAACTACGCGGCGGCGAACGCCTTCCTCGACGCGCTGGCCTACTACCGCCGCGCGCTCGGCCTGCCAGCGCTCTCGATTAACTGGGGTCCATGGGAAGAAGTCGGCCTGGCGGCAACCCAGCCGGAGCGCGCCCGGCGCGAAGCCGAACGCGCCGGCCTCGCCACCGAGCCCGCCGGGGAGCGGCCGCTCCTCGACCGGCTGGCGCTGCGGGGGCTGGACAGCTTCTCCCCGGAGCAGGGCGTCGAGATTCTCGAACAGTTGATGCTGCGGTCCGGGCCGCAGGTGGCTGTACTGCCCATCGACTGGCAGCAGTTCGCCGCCTTTTACCCGGGCTTCCGCACCGCACCTTCGTTTTCGCTCTTCCACGACGCCGGCCCGGCGGCGTCCGGCCCGGCCGCGGCGGATGCGGGGCCGGCGGCGCGGCCGGCGGCCTGGCTGCACGATCAGCCGCAGGACCAGTGGCAGGCGCTCATCGAAGACCGGCTGCATGAGCAAGTGGCACGGACGCTGGGCCTGTCCCCTGCCGCCGTCGACCGGCACCAGCCGCTGACCGCGCTCGGCCTCGATTCGCTGATGGCGGTGGAGCTCAAGAACTGGACGGATGTGCACGTCGGCATGGTCGTGCCGGTGCGGCGCTTCCTTCGCGGGCCGAGCATCGCGCAGTTTGCCGCCGAGCTGCGCGATGCGCTCCGCGACCGGTCCGATACGGCCAGCGGAGTGCGGGTCTGATGCTCAAGCAGACCCGCACACCGACCCGCCTCATCGACCCGGCGACCCGGCCCAAGGTGCCGATTGTCGTGCCCCTGCCGCCGTCCCGCTATCGCTCCTGGCAGGTCCTGGGAAACTTCCTCAGCCTCTCGGCCGTGCTGCTGACGCTGGCGGTGCGGCGCCGCCTCACCACCGAGGAGTCGGCGCGGCGGCTCCGCGAGCTGTTCGAGCGGATGGGCGGCCTGTGGATCAAGGCCGGCCAGCTGCTGTCGCTGCGCATCGACATCTTTCCTGTCGAAATCTGTCACGAGCTGTCAAAGCTGCAGAGCCGTGCCATCGGCTTCCCGGGCGAGATGGCCCGCAGCATCGTCGAGAAGGAGCTCGGCGGACCGATCGAAGACACTTTCGACGAATTCGTGGACGTGCCCTTCGCCGCGGCGTCGATCGGACAGGTGCACCGGGCCCATCTCCGCCACGAGGACGAATGGGTGGCGGTGAAGGTCCAGAAGCCCTACTCCTTCGAGACCTTCTCGCGCGACCTGGTGTTCATCGAATGGGTGGTGCGGGCGTTGCATCTGCTGCGCGTCTATCCACACATGCGCTGGGACGACGGGCTCTACGAGCTGCGCCAGATCATGCGCGAGGAGCTCGACTTCGACTTCGAGGCGTCGTCGATGCGGCGGATGCGCCGCACCCTCCGCAAGCACGACATCTACGTGCCGCGTGTGTTCGGCAAATACAGCACCGAGCGCATCCTGGTCTCGGAGTTCATCCACGCGGTGCTGATGGCCGACTACATCAAGGTCGCGCTCAGCGAGCCGGCCCGCGTCGAACAGTGGGTGCATGAAAACGGCATCGACTCCCGGCGGCTGGCCAAGCGGATGATCCACTCCCTCTTCAGGCAGCTGTTCGAGGACAACCTCTATCACGGCGACATGCACCCCGGGAACATCGTGCTGCTCAGGGACAACCGCGTCGCCCTCATCGACTTCGGATCCACCAACTTTACCGAGCGCGAGTACCTCCAGAAGTTCCGTCTCTTCGCGCGAGCGCTGGCGACCCGCGACTACGCCAAGGCCGCGGACCTCTGCTTCATGCTGTGCGCGACGCTGCCGGCGATCGACATCGAACACGTCAAGGAGAAGCTGATCCGGACCATCCGCGCCTGGGCGACGCGGACGCTGGTCAAGCAGCTGCCCTATCACGAGAAATCGATCGACAACGCCACGATCGAGATCATGAAGGTGCTGCTCGGCTACAAGTGCACGATGGACTGGGGATGGCTGCGCATCCACCGCGCCATGTCGACCCTCGATGCGTCGCTGATTTACCTGTATCCCGACGTCAACTACACCAAGGTGGTGCAGCAGTACTTTGCCAAGGCGGATCGGCGGGACCTCGGGCAGATGCTCGGCCGCGGCATGATGATGCGCACACTGGGAAGCGTCAAGACGTCGCTCGACATCCAGGACCGCGTCAACGAGTACACCATGTTCCAGGGGTCGCTCATCCGCCGGCATGCCCAGGTCTTCCAGGGCGCGACCAACAAGTTTGCCGACGTCTTCGCCGGCCTGGTCGGGCTCCTCAGCGTCGCGGTGCTGGTGCCGGGGCTGGTGTTTGCGCTGATCCTCAGCCAGCAGTTCTATCCGGACGCGACGCTGCAGGTGTTCGGAAGCCAGGTCGTGGCGCTGGCGAACAGGTTTCCGAAGTTCGAGCTGCGCGTCTGGGTGGTCATCATCGCGGTGAACTTCTATCTCTACTACAGCCTCAACAAGCTGAAGCGCCGGCTGCGCCAGAAGGATGTGCGGCAGCAGCACGAGCGCGTCGCCTCGGTATGACCCCCGCGCGGGGGGCGTGGGTCACACATCCCTCTCCCAGAGTCGCGCCGGCGCTGCGCCTGTTCACCTTTGCGCATTGCGGCGCGGGCACACGGCCGTTCCAGCTCTGGCCCGCGGGGCTGCCGGAGGCGGTCGAGGTCTGCCCGGTCCTGCTCCCGGGGCGCGAGGCGCGTGCGGCCGAGCCGCTGCTGACCACCATCTCCGCGATCGCCGACGCGGCGGCGCTGGCGGTCGCCACCGAGCTCGACCTCCCCTGCGTGCTGTTCGGGCACAGTCTCGGAGCCTTGCTGGCGTTCGAAGTCGCGCGGCGGCTGGGCGAAACGGGGCGTCACGCCAGGCTGCTGGTGGTGTCCGCCAGCGCCGCCCCTGACGAGCCCGCGCCCGCGGTCCGGCCCGCCATCCACGATCTGGACGA
>JAYTEJ010000055.1:0-9379 GCA_043735365.1 Acidobacteriota bacterium | reverse complement strand
CGGGATCCGGCTTCGCGGCATCCGCAGCAACCGGGATGGCATCGGCGCCTCGGTCGAACTGACCTCCGCATCCGGCGCGAAGCAGTATGCGACGGTGAGCACCACCGGCAGTTATCTGTCCGCCGGCGACAGGACGGTGCATTTCGGATTGGGGAGCGAGACGGCCGCGGCGATCACGATCCGCTGGCCGGGCGGCAGCGTGCAGGTGGTGGACCGTGTCCTCGTGGATCGAGTCACCATCATCACGGAAGCGGTCAGCGCACCACTTCGATAATCCGCAGGAACTCCTGCGCCTGCGCCGCACGCTTCGCCTGCAGCGCCTCCAGCCGCGCCGCCTGTGCCTCCTGCCGTGGATCTTTCGTCCGACCGTAGAGCATCGCCAGGTTCACCGCGGCCGCGTAATTGTCCGGATCGATCGCCACTGCCCGATCGAGCGAGCGCTGCGACTCGGCGTAGTCGCCGCTGCGGGCCTGGATCAGCCCGAGCTCGGCCCAGGCCTCGGCGTACTGCGCATACAACGCCAGCGCGGCGCTGACCTCGCGGCGGGCGGTCTCGAGGTCGTTGGCCTGGCGCGCGATCCGCCCGAGGAAGTAATGGGCGCCGGCGGCGGTCTGCGGAGACCGCACTGCCTCGCGCAGGTCGGCTGCGGCGGCGTCGAACTGGCCGCTGTGAAAGCGCGCCACGCCGAGCGCGAAGCGGCCGCGCGGATCGGCCGGCGCCAGGGCGATGTACTTCTCGAAGTAAGGCAGCGATTCCGAAGGCTCGTGGCGGAACATCGAGACCGCGCCCATCGCGTAATTCACCAGGGCGTTGTCCGGCGCCAGCGCCACGGCCTTCTTCAGCGACTCGTAGGCCTCGCTGCCGAGATTGAGCTCGACGCAGACGATGCCGAAGAGGAAGTGGACGGTGGGGTTCGACGGCTCCAGATCGCGCGCGTGCGCGAGGTAGCCGAGCGCCCCCTCATGGTCGCCGAGCTTGTCGGCGGCGCGGGCGAGATCGATGAGCACCGGCGCGCGGGGGCCGCCGCGCGCGACCGCGCGTTCCAGCGCGGCCCGGGCGTCCCGAAACCGCGACTGCCGCATCGCGATCCCTGCAAGCGCCTGCAGCGCTTCCGCGGTCGCGAGTCCGCGGCGGTCGAGCCCTTCCAGCAACAGCCGCGGCACTTCGTCGTCTTTTAGGTGCGGGAAGGCCGGCATCACCGCGAGGATGTCCGGGGCGCTCAGCCCCGGATCCGCGATCAGGGCCTGCACGGCCGCCGCCGCCCCGCCCGCGTCGCCGGTCCCGGCCAGATCGACCGCCAGCACCGCCTGGATATTCGGCTGGTGCCGTAGATCGGCCGGCAGCCGCTCGAGCCGCGCGCGCGCATCGGCGAACTCGCCGTCGAGGGTCAGCAGGAAGCCCGACTGATAAAGCCCTTCGGCGTTGGCGGGCTGGACGGCAAGCAGCCGGCGATAGGTGTCGAGCGCCTTCGCCTGTGCCGAGGGATCTTCGGCCGAGCGCTCCTGATAGAGACGGCCGAGATTCTCGTAGGCTGCGCCCTCGCGTGGGGCGATCCGGATCGCGGTCAGGAAGTGGCTCTCCGCCGAGACAAAGGCATGGTTCTCGGCGTCGGCGACGCCGGCGAGGTTGTGCAGCGCGGGATCTCGGGGATGATCGGACAGCGCGGCCGCCAGCGCCGTGCGCGCCCCGGCGAAATCCTCGCGGCCGAGCAGGGCGTTGATCTGCTGCAAAACTGCCGCCGGCGCGAGATCCGGACGCGAAGCCTGAAGTCCGGCACCGAAAGGCCGCGCCTCGGCGCGGCCCGGATGCCCGAGCATCAGCGCTCCCAGGATCACCGCCGTCGTCCAGCGCGCCGTGCCGCTCATTCCGGCCTGACCTCCCGGCGCGCGTCGTGGAGCCGCTGGAACGTCGTCAGCGCCCGGCCGGCCTCGTCTGTGCGGCCGAGCCTGCGGTAGATGCGGGCGAGCGCGTAGTGCGGTTCGGCATAGGAGGGGTCGAAGCCCGCGGCCCGGGTCAGCGCCAGCACCGCGGCGTCCAGCCGCCCCTCCTGTTCGAGCAGCATGCCCAGCTGATAGTGCGCCTGCGGCAGGGTACTGTCGCAGGCGACCGCCTCCCGGAGCAGCGCTTCCGCCTCCTTTGCCTGACCGAGATTGCGCAGCAGGATCCCAAGGTTCAGGGGCGGCCACGGCGATTTCACCGCGGCGCGGCGGTTCAGCTCGATCGCCTTGCGATACCGCGGTAGCGCCTGGTCCTGCTGGTTGAGCGCCTCGTAGACGAGGCCGAGGTTGTCGTACGCCCTCACGAATGACGGATCGTGCACCAGGGCCTGCTCGAAGTGGGTGATCGCCGACGCGTACTGTCCGCCATCGTAATCGAGCCGCCCCAGCCAGTAGGGGTAGGCCGCTGTCGTCGGCTCCGCCGCGGCCAGCCGCTCGAGCTCAGGGCGGGCCCAGTCGCCGTGGTTCAGCGAAATGTAGGCCAGCACCAGTCCATAGCGAGCCCGGCTCCCGAGTGGACGGTCGGCGTCGGCCTTCTTGAAGGCGATGGCGGCATTCAGCGGCTTGCGCTCGATGAGGAAGACGCTGCCGAGGACCTCGAGCAGCGCCGGCTGGTCAGGCGTCCGTTCGATTGTCGTCACCAGCAATTGCTCGGCCTGCGCCCAGTCGCGGGCGGCCAGCGCCCGTTCGATCGCGCCGCCGCGGTAGGCCGCCGGCAGATCGGCGGCCGACGGCGCCTGCTGCGCGGCCGCGCGCGGGGCCGGGATCAGCAGCAGCCAGGAAAGCAACACCCCCGCCCGCATCGTCTTTCTCGCCTACTGCTTCTTTCTGGCCGCCTCGATATCGGCCTGCAATGCGCGGGCGTCGGCGCTTTCCGGCGCGATCGCCTGCTCGCGCGCCACCTCCGCCGCCGCGTCCTCCCATCGTCCTTCACGAAGATGAATCCGGGCAAGCGCCAGGTGAATCCCGGCGAGGGCCGGATCGAGCCGCGCCGCGTCCTCGAAGGCGCGCCGCGCCAGATCGGGACGGTCCTGATCCAGATACTGGCTGCCCAGCGCCTGGGCGAGACGGGCCGAGCGCGGATTGACGACGCGGATACGTTCGTAGGAGCGCGCCGCCAGCCTGAGGTAGGCCTTGCCGAGTCGGTAGGCGTACTCGTCGCTGTCCGGAGCGAGCGTCGTCAGCCGCCGGTATTCCGCCACCACTCCCTCGGTGTTTCCGGTGCGCTCGTAGGCGTCGGCGAGCTGCAGGTGTGCGGCCGGCTCGCCGGGCATCAGCCTGGCCGCCCGCTCGAGCTCGGCTGCCGCCGCCCCGGGCTGCTCCAGCGCGAGCAGGCTCGTTCCCGCCAGCAGGCGCGCCGCGCCGAACGACGGATCCAGCGCCAGCGCGGCACGGAACTCGATCAGCGCCTCCCGATGCCGCCCGCGCTGCTGCAGCACGATCCCGAGATTGTGGTGGACGAACGCCCGGTTTCCCCCCTGGCTGAGCACCTCGCGGAAGGCGCGCTCGGCCTCGTCCAGGCGCCCCGCCTTGATGGCCGCCACCCCCGAGGAAAAGCGATCCGCCAGCGCCGGCGCCAGATCCTGCCGTGCGGCCAGGCTCGAAGAGGAGACCACCAGCAGCACGCCGATCAGTGCCAGGCTGCGAGCGGGCGCGGAATGGAGGACCAGCATGGGTAAAAAAGGACGGGCGCCACGATCGCCGGATCGTGGCGCCCTCGTCAGGCAGTCGTCAGGCCGCGGCGAGCCGCGTCAGAACTCGAACCGCGCCGCCACCTGCATGGTGCGCGGTTCGGTCACCGATCCGTTCCACTTGCCGAAGTCCGGGCTCGAGAGGTCGTTGTTGAACGCCAGCCCGCCCCATTCCCCGGGATTGCTGAACATGTGCCAGTTCCAGACGTTGAAGATCTCGAACCGCAGCTGGACGTTGGTGGTCCCGACGATGCGGGTGTTCTTGATGAAGGAGAGGTCCTGGTTGTGATAGCCGAAGGTGCGGACCGACGGTTCGACCCGGTTGCCCTTGCCGTAATAGAAGTTGAAGGCATCGACCGATTCGAAGGCGGCCTTGTTGAACAGCGGACCTTTCGCCGGGTCGAAGCTGCCCTTGTCCTGCAGGAACACCGAGCCGGCGTTGGTGATCGCCGGGATACAGCCGACTCGGAACTGGCCGGGGACGTTGCAGAAGCTCGAACGGAAATAGGTTGGCAGCCCCGACGAGTAGCGGGCGATGGTGCTGACCTGCCATCCTCCCACGAGAGCGTTGGCAGGCCCGCCCTGGTTCAGATACTTCCTGCCCTTGCCGAATGGCAGCTCGTAGACGAACGCCGCCGAGAGGACGTGCGGCGTGTCGGTGGAGGCGATCGCCTCGTTCCGCCCCTTCTCGAAGGGGGAAATCACTCCCTGCAGCCCGCTCCAGGTTCCGGCTTCGCGCTGGGTGTTGTCCGAACCGCTCGAGATGGTCTTCGAGAGTGTATACGAGACCAGCGCGTAGGTGCCCCCGGAGAAGCGCTTCTCCAGCTTCATCTGCAGGGAGTTGTAGTGCGACGTGCCGTGGTTCTCGTTGAGACCGGTCAGCTCGCTGCAGTACTGCGGATACGGCCGCAGTGCCTGCGCCACCGACGGCGCGCAGCCGGTCATCTGCTCGACCCAGCCGGCGTAGGGCAGCGGCACGCCGTTGAGGCTGGTCTGGCCTGGCGAGAACTCGTCGTAGAGCTTCTGGCCCATCGACAGGTATTTGGGGTCGATGGCGTTGATCGGATCGATGCTCGACGGCAGCCGGCGCCCGGCGCTGCCGACGTAGGCAACGCTCAGCGACAGGTTCCTGGCGAGCTCGCGGTCCACCGTGACGTTCCACTGGTGCGAGTAGGGGCGCTTGTTGGCGTCCACCGGACGGTAAAGCAGGTTCTGGCCGTTCTTGTAGTCGGACCTGATGATTGGCGGACGCTCGAAGTTCTGGGGCAGCCCCTGATCGAGGAAGAAGGCCGGCTGGATGCCGCCCAGGGTGGTGCTGAAGTTCGGCGTGTTCGAGAAACCGTCCTGCGAGATGCCGCCGCCCCAGCCGGGGTAGAAGGCCTGGGTGTAGAAGATCCCCCAGCCGCTCCGCAGCACTGTCCGTTCATTGAGCCGATAGACGGCGCCGAACCGCGGTGCGAAGCCGCCGTACCAATTCTTCTCCGGGTATGGGGCGCCGTAGCTGGCGGCGCCATAGCCGCTGCCGGCGAAGGCCAGACGCCCGGGACGCCCGCCGGCGCCGGGGTTCGCGCCAGCCGGGTCGAAGAACGAAAAGACGTCGTACTTCTCTGAGGAGGGGGAGTAGTAATCCCAGCGCATCCCGTAGTCGAAGGTGAACTTGTCGTTGACCCGCCAGGTGTCGCCGGCGTGCACGATCCAGGCATGCTGGCGTGGATAGGTGTTGGCCACGTCGCGGAAGGTGGCGCCGCCGCCGTCAACCGCGCCAATCAGGAAGCTGGCAATCGGGCTGCCGCTGTTGACGCCGACCAGCCCGGTGGAGCCGCGGCCGAAGCTGAAGCTGCCGGCCTGGTTGCCGTTGGAGTGGATGTTGCCCATGATCTTGCGCCATTCCATCCCCACCTTGACGCTGTGCGACCCGACCGCGTAGGTCACCGCGTCGTTGATGATGAAGGTCGGGCGCGTCGTCACGTTGCCGATGTTGATTCCGGCGCTCTGCCCGAACTGCGCGAAGCCGTCGCTGAAGGAGATCTGCGGCGGCACGTTGTAGCCGGCGACCCCTTTGATCTTCGGGAAGTCTCCGACGAAGTCCTGGTTGACCGAGCCGTAGCCCTCATTGCGGTTCAGGTAGCCCATCGACATGTGGTTGAGCAGGTTCGAGGTGAAGATGCGGTCGTAATTGAACCGGTTCACCCACGAATTCTGCGGATCCGAGTAGGAGTCGTTGGAGATCGGCTGGGGCAGCGTCGAGGCGAACTTGGCCGGCGCGCGCTGGTGCCAGATGCTGGTGAACATGTGGTCCTTGCTGCCCATCTGCAGGTCGAACCGCCCCATGTAGTAATCGGAGTTACCGAGGATGGTGTCGGGGATCGCCGGCGCCAGGTAGTTGTTCAACGGGCCGCCGCTGGTCGGCGTCGGCAGCGCGGACAGCCATGGCCTGATCAGGGCGGTGATGCGCGCGGGGCAGATGACGTTCGGCGTCTGTCCGTCGCAGCCCATGAACTGATCCTTGGTGTAGCCGCCGCGGCCGTCGGGGCGGATGGTCAGCGGATCGTAGATGGGAATCAGGTTGCCGCTGGCGTCCCGCCAGTCGGTGAAGTCGCCGTTGCGCTCTCTCAGTGACGGGATCGACAGTGTCGGCTGGTTCGATCCGCCCGTCTGGCGGTAGCCCTCATGGTCGAAATAGAAGTAGCTTTTCCAGCGCTCGGCCCAGAGCCCTGGCACCTTCGCCGGCCCACCGATGTTGACGCCGTAGTTGTTGCGCTTGAACGGTGGCTTGTCCTCGGCGCCCCACTGCTTGGCCTTGAGCGTCTGGTCGCGGTGGAACTCGAACACCGAGCCGTGGAACGAGCTGCCGCCCGACTTGGTGACCGCCATGATCTGCCCGGACGTCGACGACCCGTACTCGGGCGCGAAGTTGGAAGTCAGGATCTTGACTTCGCTGACCATGTCGGGCGACATCGGAAAGTCCTGGAAGATCGAGACCATGCCTCCCTGGCTCATGAACCCCTGCTGCATGCTGACGCCGTCCACCGACGCCTCGTCGCCCGACTGCAGGCCGCCGTTGATGCGTGCGTCGAAGGCGTTCGAGCCGCCGCCGGTGCTGACGCCGGGCATCAGAATCGCGAATCCGGCCGCGGCGCGCGGGCCGCTGTTCATCAGCAGCGGCAGCTGCTGCAGGGTTTCCGGCGAAATGCCGTGCTCCTGGGTCGCGGACTGCGCCAGGATCGAGGCGCCGCCGATGACTTCGATCTTCTGTTCCTGGGTACCGATCGGCAGGGTGATCTCGACGCGCTGTATCGAGCTCAGAGTGACCTCGATGTCCGCGTGGGTCACCTGCTGGAAGCCCTCCTTGACCGCCTCGACCGCATACTTGGCCGGCGCGAGGTTGCGGAACGAGTATTCCCCCTCTGCTCCGGAGACAGTGGCGCCCACCAGTTGATCGGTGGCGACGTTGCGCAGCGTCAGCGCCACGTCTTTGACGACGGCGCCGGACGAGTCGCGGACGACGCCGGTGATGGCGCCGTTGACCGTCTGACTCCAGGCGGCGGTTGCGCATGCGAGCACAACCGCCAGAATCCAGATCGAGCGTTTCGCTGTCTGCATAACTCGAGGCTCCTCGGTGACCGACGTGGCGTGATACGAACAAAGACGATTGATCGACAAATGACGGTGTGGTGTAGCATTCGCGCTGACAGAAGTCAAATGGTACCGGTCACCTATACACCTGGAATTGGAACGCCGCTCGACTGGAGGTTTTGTCGATGCCCGGATCCCCCGAATCAAACGCCCTTGCTGCCGGATCGGCTGCCGGCCTGACGCCGACGCGACGGGATGTACTCCGCCTCGCCGCCGCGGCGCTGCTGCCGCAGCCGGACCTCCGATCGCGGCGGCCGAAGAAGGTGATCGTGGCGGGTGCCGGCATCGGCGGCCTGTGCTGCGCCTACGAACTGGTGCGCCGCGGCCACGAGGTCAGCGTGATCGAGGCCTCCGGCCGTACCGGCGGCCACGTCTTCACCGTCCGCGACGGCCTGGACGATGGGCTGTACGCGGATGGCGGGGCCGAGCAGTTCACCGAGCCCGGCTACGAGCGCTACCGGGAGTACGTCCGCGAGTTCAACCTGGCATACACGTATTACCCGCGTCGGGAGCACATCCTGCGCTGGATCGACGGCCGCATGCATACGCCGGAGATGCTGGCCGACCCGACAGTGCTGGCGGATCTGGGACTGAATGCGCGCGAGATCGCCTTCCTGGGGAAGGAGCCGTTTCCCGAACTGGCCGCGCTCTACTATGCCCCCTACGTCGACAAGTTCGCCGACGAGTACCGCCCCTTCGATGCCGGGCTGAATGCCCTCGACGCCCTCACCTCGACCGAGTTCTTCCGCCGGGAAGGGGCGTCGGCCGGAGCGCTGAAGTTCATCGGCGGCAGCGGCTCGGCGCTGGAGTCGGTGTGGTACGCGGCCATCCTGAAGAAGCGCGGGGTACCGCTGTTCCCGCCCAGGGTGTTCCGGCTGATCGGCGGCAACCAGACGCTGCCCAGCACCTTCGCGGCAAAGCTCGGGGATCGGGTGCGGCTGAACAGCCCGGTGACCGCCATCAGCCACGGGCCGGGCGGCGTGCGCGTCAGCTGCAAGCAGAACGGCGGCACGGCGACCCTGGAGGCCGACTACCTGGTGTGCGCGATGTCGGCGAGGATGCTGCGGACGCTGCCGGTCGAGCCGGCGTGGCCGGCCGCCAAGACCTATGCGATCGCCAACGTCCCCTACTACCACGACACCCGCGTCGTCTTTCAGTGCCGAACGCGCTTCTGGGAACGCGACGGGCTGAGCCCCAACATGGAGTTCGGCGACCCGTCGCTCTACCACGTGTGGAGCGCGACGCAGGACGTCAAGACCAGCCGCGGGCTGCTGGTGGGGACGGCCTCGGGCCCGGGCACGGCGGAGCGGGCGCTGGCCACCTATCGCAAGTACTACCCGGGGAAATCCGAGGACATCGAGAAGGCGCACGTCGTCGTCTGGGCGGTCGACCCGTGGGCGTCGGCGTGCGAGCGCACATCATACGCACCGGGGGAGCTGGCAAAGTTCTGGCCGACGCTGATCGAGCCGCAGGGGCGCGTTCATTTCGTCGGCGCCTACGCGGATAACCTCAACTGGGGGATGGAAGCCGCGACCCGTTCCGCCAATCGAGTCGCCGAGACGATCGATCGCGCCTGAGGGTCGGCGGCGTCCGGTGCGCCGGCCCCTGACCGCGTTCTGTCCGGGCGCTGCCGGGTCGGGGGGTAGAGGCCGGCGCATCGGTTCGCGGCTCAAGGTACACTGCTGGGAGCCGGATGGACGCGGCGTCCCGTCCGGCGACCTGAGCCGCCTCCATGGGACACGACCACGACCACGGCCATCACGGCCACAGCCACGCACCCGCCGGCGTCTCGACGCGGACGCTGGCGTCCGCCGTGATCGTCACCCTCCTGTTCGTCTTCGCCGAAGCGGCCGCCGGCTGGTGGGCCCAGAGTCTGGCGTTGCTCTCCGACGCGCTCCACAACCTCGCCGACGCCGCGGCGCTGGCGCTCAGCTGGTACGGCCTGCGGATCGCCGCGCGCCCGTCGCACCACGGCATGACCTTCGGCTATCACCGCGTCGGCATCCTCGCCGCGCTGGTCAATGCGGTCACGCTCGTGGTCATCGCGGTGTTCAT
>JAYTEJ010000054.1:0-7563 GCA_043735365.1 Acidobacteriota bacterium | reverse complement strand
GCCCCCTCCGCAGTATCGCGAAGCTCGCGAACGCCATGAAAGTAGGGGTTCATCCCGTGGCGCCACAGGTATCCGTCGGCCAGGTAGCTGTACACGTCGATGGACAGCATGGGCGGACTGAGCCACCACCCGGTGCAGAAGACGAGGGGCGCGACCAGAACGACGACCAGGGGGAAGCGTGCGCGCCAGCGCGCGACGGCGTGCACTACCCAGAGGTACACACCAAACAGCCCACACGACGTGAGTGCGTATGTCACGAGCGCCAGCCGGCGATGTGCATGCGTCGAGAGCCCGTGCTCGGACCACGCCAGGGCGGCATACAATGCCGCGCTCAGTAGCGCGGCACCGACGGCTTCCAGGTTTGCGCGCTGCGCTGGCCACGGGCCGGTCCGCCGGTCTTCCGACCGTCCGATTCTCACGTCCATGGGACGCATGCTCTGCGGCCGCTCTTCGCTCTCATCGGCTGCGTCGCCGGCCAGGCGGCTGACCCCGCTCGAGCACCGAGGCGCGCCACGCCGGGCCGACTGTTTCATGGTCGGTTTTCAAGGTTAGGAGCAAGAATCCGATCAGGGTCCCCCACGTTAGAGCGGCGCATGGAGCAAAATCCTCCGGCCTTTTCTCACAGCGGTCCAGCTCTGCCGCGGTCACCCGAGCCACCAAGGCTGGTCTCAAGTCGCAAGAACCTCTCCGCGACATCCGGGCGAAACATCACTGAGCGACAGAACTGACATGACGAATTCGTTGCCGCTTCATACTAACGCCGGACGACGCCGAAGCCCGGGGTCTCAGTCGTCATTCCGACTTATAACCGCGCGGAGTTGCTTCCCGCGCTGATCGACGCGCTCCTTGCCCAGCAGGTGCACGCCATCGTCTACGAGATCCTGACCGTCGACAACGCGTCGACGGACGAAACGGCCGCCACAGTCGCCGCGCGCGCGCACCCAGTCATCGGCTACCTCTACGAACCTCGACCCGGTGCCTCGAACGCGCGGAACACCGGCAGCCGCCCGTCGCTGCCGACGACGGCCTGAACCCCGAACCCCGAACCCCCAACCCGGAACCCGGAACCTCCGTCTGGTATCCTCCCCATTTGGAGGTTGACGTTGGCGAAGCGCGGGAAAACGGGTGAGGGGACGCTGTTCGACGGGCCGGGGGACGACGGCGTCATCGATGGGAAGGGGCCATCCGGGGGGGGCGGTGAGCCCGAGGCGGTGGAACTGCATGCGGCCGCCCAGACGCGCTACCTGAATTACGCCCTCTCGGTAATCACCTCGCGCGCGCTGCCCGATGTCCGCGACGGCCTCAAGCCGGTGCAGCGCCGTATCCTCTACACGATGTGGCAGCAGAACCTCACCGCCGACGTCAAGCACCGCAAGTGCGCCAAGGTCGTCGGCGACGTGATGGGCAACTATCATCCCCACGGCGACTCGGCGCTCTACGAAACGCTGGTGCGGATGGCGCAGTCGTTCTCGCTGCGCTACCCGCTGATCGACGGGTCGGGCAACTTCGGATCGCTCGACGGCGACAGCGCCGCGGCGATGCGCTACACCGAGTGCCGGCTGGCCCGCCTCAGCGACGAAATCCTCTCCGAGATCCACGAAGACACCGTTCCGTTCCGGCCCAACTACGACGGCACCCGCACCGAGCCGGTGGTGCTGCCCTCGCGCATCCCCAATCTGCTGATCAACGGCGCCACCGGGATCGCGGTCGGGATGGCGACCAACATTCCTCCCCACAATCTTGGCGAAGTCTGTACTGCGCTGGTCAAGCTGCTGGGGAACTCCGAATTAACCAGCGCCCAGCTGTGCCGCTACATCAAGGGGCCCGACTTCCCGACCGGCGGCGAGATGCTCAACTCGGCGGAGGAGCTCAAGGAGATCTACAAGACCGGTTCCGGCGCCATCCGGCTGCGCGCCACCTGGCAGGAAGGACCGGCGTCGAAGTCGGTCAAGACCATCTACATCACCAGCGTCCCCTACACCGTCAACAAGTCGACGCTGGTCGAGCGCATTGCCGACGTCGCCCTCAGTCGCAAGCTGCCGCCACTCGTCGACGTCAAGGACCTGTCGACCGACGACGTGCGGATCGCGCTGGAGCTGAAGAAGGACGCGGACGAGAAGATGGTGATGGCCTATCTGTTCCGGCACACGCCGCTCCAGACCAGCTTCATCGTCAACCTCACCTGCCTGATTCCAACCGAGAACCCGGAAGTCGGACGTCCGGAGCGGCTCGATCTGCACGCCATCCTCTGGCACTTCCTGCACTTCCGGCTCGACGTCGTGACCAAGCGGCTCGAGCACGAGCTCGGGGCGCTGCAGCAGCGCGTCCACATCCTTCAGGGGTTCGAGAAAGTCTTCGACGCGCTCGACGAGATTCTCCGGATCGTGCGCCAGTCGGAGGGTAAGGCCGACGCCGCTCAGCAGATCATCGCCCGCTTCGAGCTCGACGCCGACCAGACCGACGCCATCCTCGAGCTCAAGATCTACCGGCTGGCGCGGCTGGAGATTCTCGTCATCCGCAAGGAGCTCGAGGAGAAGCGCCGCCGCATGCGCCAGATCAACACCCTCCTCAAGGACGAGCAGAGCCGGTGGGACATCGTCCGCGTCGAGATCGAAGAGATTCAGAAGAAGTACGGCGATCCGAGGCGGACGAAGATTTCCAGCGACGAAGGGGAAGCGGAATACACCGCCGAGGACTTCATCGTCGATGAGGACAACGTCGTGCTGGTGTCGCGCGACGGCTGGGTCAAGCGGCAGAAGGAAGTGAAGGACCTGGCCTCGACGCGGGTGCGCGAAGGGGACACGGTGATGGCGGCGCTGGCCGGGAGCACCCGGGCGTCGGTGGTGTTCTTCAGCAATTTCGGCGTCGCCTACAGTTCGCGGATTGCCGACCTGCCGGCGTCGACCGGCTACGGCGAGCCGATCCAGCGTTTCTTCAAGCTCAAGGACGGCGAGCGGATCGTCGCGGCGTTCAGCCTCGATCCCCGGGTCGCGGGAACCATCGCGCCGAAGAAGGAGGGGGCCGAGCCGCCGGTGCATGCGGTGGCGGTCACGAGCGACGGCTACAGCATGCGGTTCAGCCTCGAGCCCTTCGCCGAGCCCAGCACGCGATCGGGCCGGCGGTTCGCCCGGGCGGGCGACGGCGCCGAGTTTGTCGGGGTGGCGCGGCTCGCCGGCGGGGAGACGCTGATCGCCGCGACGCGGGAAGCCAGGGCTATGCTCTGCGCGGCCGACGAAGTGAACTTTCTGTCCGGGCCGGGACGCGGAGTGATCCTCATCAAGCTGGCGTCGGACGCGGATCGGGTGCTCGGCTTCATCGCCTCGACCGGGGACCGCGACCTGATGACCGTGGAAACCAGCCGCGGCGCCGAGCAGACCATCAGCACGACCAAGTACGACATCACCGGACGCGGCGGCAAGGGGCGCGAACTGCTTCAGCGTGGGCAGTTCCTCAGGGTTATTCAGTCGCCGCCGCAGCCGCCGCCGGACCTGTCGGAGTGAGCCGGCGCGGCTCGGCCCCCCCCTGCAATAGGGTAGGATCAGGGGATATGGGAGGGTGGCAGGAGTTCACCGGGCTGAATCGCGGGTATGTCCTCGAGCTCTACGAGAAGTACCGGCGCGATGCCTCGTCCGTGGATGCGGAGACCCGGGCGCTGTTCGAGCGCTGGACGCCGCCGTCGGAGACGGCGCCGGTGCCCGATGGCATTCCGCTGCAGAAGGTCGTCGGCGCCGTCAGCCTCGCGCAGTCGATCCGCATGTACGGTCACCTGGCGGCCCGGCTCGACCCGCTCGGCAACCGCATCGGCAGCGGCGATCCGTCGCTGCTCGCCGAGACCCACGACGTCACCGAGGACGATCTCCGTAGCCTGCCGGCCTCGCTGGTGTCGTCGCCGCTGGCCGACGGCGCCGCGAACATGCTGGAAGTGATTACCGCCTTCCGCCGCATCTATTGTTCGACCACCGGTTACGATTACGCGCACGTCTTCGTCCCCGAAGAGCGTCAGTGGCTGCGCCACGCCGCCGAAGGGGGCCGCTTCCGCGCCCCCGCCGATCCCATCAGCCCGGGCGCGATTCTCGACCGCCTGACCCAGGTCGAAGTGTTCGAACGCTTCCTGCACCGGGTGTTCCCCGGCAAGACGCGTTTCTCGATCGAGGGGCTCGACATGCTGGTGCCGCTGCTCGACGAGATTATCGGCGAGGCGGCCGAGGGCGGCATCCGCAACATCCTCATCGGCATGGCGCATCGCGGCCGGCTGAACGTGATGGCCCACGTGCTCAACAAGCCATACACACAGATCCTGGCGGAGTTCAAGGAGCCGGTGTCGTCGCGCGGCTTTCGCGAGGACATGACCTGGACCGGCGACGTCAAGTACCACGCCGGCGCGCACCGGGCGCTCAAGGGCGGGCGCGCCATGGACGTGGTGGTGACGCTGCCGCCGAATCCCAGCCACCTCGAGGCGGTCGATCCGATCGTCGAAGGCATGGCGCGCGCCGCCGGCACCATCGTCGACGCGCCGGGCCCGGCGGCCTTCGACCCGGCACGAAGCCTGCCGATTCTGATTCACGGCGACGGCGCCTTCCCGGGGCAGGGGGTGGTGGCCGAGACGCTCAATCTCGGCCGGCTGCCGGGGTATCGGACCGGCGGCACGATCCACATCATCGCCAACAACCAGCTGGGGTTCACGACCGAAGCCGAAGACGAGTACAGCACCTCGTACGCGAGCGGGCTGGCCCGCGGCTTCAAGATTCCGATCGTCCATGTCAATGCCGACGACCCCGAGGCCTGCGTCGAAGCGGCGCGGCTGGCGGCCGCATACCGGGAGCGCTTCCAGCGCGACTTCCTGATCGATCTGATCGGCTATCGCCGCCACGGCCACAACGAAGGCGACGAGCCGGCCTTCACCCAGCCGCTGATGTACCAGAGGATCTCCGCGCATGCCACCGTCCGCGAGCAGTGGGCGCGGACGCTCGAGGCGCGCGGCGAGTCCGCCGGCGCCGAGGCGCTGGTGCAGAAGCACACCGCGGAGCTGCAGCGGGCGATGGACGAGCTGAGCCTGGAGCGCGACTTCGTCGAGCCGGAGCCCGAGCCGGCGCCGCCGGGGGCGGCCGCCAAGGCCGAAACCATGGTGCCGATCGGGCGGATGCGCGAGCTCAACGACGCGCTGCTGCGGGTGCCGGAGGGCTTCGCCATCCACCGCAAGCTCGAGCGGATGCGTGAGAAGCGGTCGCAGATGTTTGCGGCGCCGGACGAACGAACCGTCGACTGGGCCGCGGCGGAGGAGCTGGCGCTGGCCTCCATCCTGGCCGATGGCGTCAGCATCCGGCTGACCGGCGAGGACGTCGAGCGCGGGACGTTCAGCCACCGTCATGCGGTGCTGCACGATGCCACCGACGGCCACGTCTACGTGCCGCTGCAGGCGCTGCCGCAGGCGCGCGCCGCCTTCGAGATCCACAACAGCCCGCTGAGCGAGAACGCCGTGGTCGGCTTCGAGTACGGCTACAACATCCAGGAGCCCTCGCGGCTGGTCATCTGGGAAGCGCAGTACGGCGACTTCATCAACGGCGCCCAGGTGATGATCGACGAATTCCTGGTGTCGGCGCGCAGCAAGTGGGGCACCAAGCCGTCGCTGGTGCTGCTGCTGCCGCACGGGCACGAAGGGCAGGGGCCGGATCACGCCAGCGCGCGGCCCGAGCGGTTCCTGCAGCTGGCCGCCGACATCAACATCCGCATCGCCAACTGCACCACCGCGGCGCAGTACTTTCACCTGCTCCGCCGCCAGGCGGCGCTGCTGCAGATCGATCCGCTCCCGCTGGTGGTGTTGACCCCCAAGAGTCTGCTCAGGCACGCCAGCGTCGCCTCGGCGCCGCGCGAGTTCGCCGAAGGGCGCTTCCGCATGGTGCTGCGCGACGAAGAGGCCGCGGCGCGCGCGACCGACGTCCGGCGCGTGCTGGTCTGCTCCGGCAAGGTCTACGTGGACCTGATCGCCAGCGAGCTGCGGGGGACGCGCACCGACGTCGCGATCTGCCGCGTCGAACAGCTCTATCCGGTGCCGATGCGCGATCTGCGCGCGATGCTGGACGTCTACGACAAGGCCGACGAGGTGGTGTGGGTCCAGGAAGAGCCCGAGAACATGGGCGCCTGGGACTTCATCCGCCCGCATCTCGAGGAACTGTCGGGCGGCCGGACGGTGCGCCGCGTGGCCCGGCCGCGCAGCGCCAGCCCGGCGGAGGGCTCGGTCTCCCGCCACGCGCTCGCGCAGCAGGCGCTCGTCAAGCAGGCCTACGGGGATCCGTCGCGGCCGCGTGGGTCCGACGTGGCGGCGAAGAAGGCCCGTCAGGACAGTCAGCTCACGGGGAGTAAAGGCTGAAGAAGGGTTCCACGGGGTGCCGCAAGGTTCTGCCAGGGTCTGCAGGGTTCGGTTCCGTCTGGTTCTACCGGGTTAGGTTCTACGGGGTTGGGCGGGGTTCGGTTCCACGGGGTTCAGGTCAGGGATAGCTACATGCCGTCGAACATAGTCGTGCCCGAAGTCGGAGAATCGATCGTCGACGCCCGCGTCGCCAGGTGGCTGCGCCAGGAGGGCGACACCGTGGCGATTGGCGACCCGCTGGTCGAGCTCGAAACCGACAAGGTCGATCTCGAAGTGGCGGCGACCCAGGCGGGAGTGCTGTCGCGGATCGATCGCAAGGACGGCGCGGACGTGAAAGTGGGCGAGGTGCTCGGCGTGATCGAGGATGCCGCCGCCGCGGCGGCAAAGCCGGCGGCCGACACCGGTGCGGCGGCTCAGGGCAAGCCGCCGGCTGAGGCGAAGACGGCCGGCGATCGGGAGGCCTCGACGGAGAAGACGCGGTCCACGCCGACGGCGCGGAAGGCGGCGGAAGAGAAGGACGTCGATCTCAGCCGTGTCCGCGGCAGCGGCGACGCCGGCCGGGTCATGCGTCGCGACGTCGAGGCGGCGGCGAACGGCGGCGGCCGGACCGCGTCTGCCGTCGAGCCGCCGGCCGAGGCGGGGCGCGACGCGAAGGCCCGCCCCGCGCCTCCCGTCGCCGAGGCGCCGCGGCGGGCACCGGGCGAACGGACCGAGGAGCGCGTGCGGATGTCGAAGCGCCGCGCCACCATCGCCCGCCGGTTGGTCGAGGCGCAGAGCACCGCCGCGATGCTCACGACCTTCAACGAGGTGGACATGTCGGCGGTGATGGCGCTGCGGGAACGCCACAAGCAGGCGTTCAAGGACCGCCACGGCGTCGGGCTCGGGATCGCGTCGTTCTTCGTGAAGGCTTCGATCGGCGCCCTCCGGGCGTTTCCGCGGATCAACGCGGAAATCCAGGGCGATGAAATGGTGCTCAAGCAGTACTACGACATCGGCGTCGCCGTCGGCGCCAGCGAAGGCCTGGTCGTACCGGTGCTGCGCGACGCCGACCAGATGTCGTTTGCCGGCATCGAACGACAAATCCGCGACTTCGCCCGGCGCGCCGAAGAGGGCGCACTGTCCCTCGCCGACCTGAAGGGCGGCACCTTCACCATCACCAACGGCGGCGTCTTCGGATCCCTGCTGAGCACGCCGAT
>JAYTEJ010000053.1:0-13972 GCA_043735365.1 Acidobacteriota bacterium | reverse complement strand
TACTAAACGCCGCTGCGCCGCATCTCTGACTCGAGCAGCCGGGCAAGCTCGGCCCGCTCCTCGGGGCTGAGCTCGGCGGCGGCGCGATCGGCCGTGCCGGCGGTCCCCACCATCCCGGACGCCTGGATGTCGTCCCACTGGAGATCGTCAACCGCGGCCCGCACCGCCCGCCACGCGTGATCGAGGTCGGGGTCGGCCGCGCCATCGGCTCCGGCCGCCGTGGCGATTGCCGGCGCCGCGCCGGCCGCGCCCGGGTGCGGCGGCGCATGCAGCGTCGCCCGCCAGGTGAAGGTCGCCGACACCAGCACGACCACGAGCAGCGCCGCCCAGGCGGCAGCCGGACGGCCGCTCCACAGCAGCGCGACGCGACTGGCCGGCGGCTCGTCGCGCACGGCCGCGGCGACGCGGCTGGCGAAGTGGTCCCAGAAGAGCGGCGATGGTTCGGCGACCACTTCCCCGGCGGCCTCCGCCAGGGTCGCCTGGAGCCCCTCGACGTCCGCCCGGCAGCGGACACAGGCCGCGAGGTGCGCGCGCGCCCCGGGCGCGAGCGCCGTGCGGCCGTCGGCCGCGTCTACCAGTTCAGCGTGATCGAGATGGCTCATGACGGTTTCTGCAGCAGCTTCCTGAGATTGGCGAGCGCGTGGAACAGGTTGCCCTTCGCCGACCCGACCGAGCTGCCGAGGATCGCGGCGATCTGCTCGTGCGGCAGCTCGTGATAGACGCGGAGGATCAGCGTCGCCCGCTGGCGATCCGGCAGCCGCGCGATCGCCCGCCGGACGGACGCGGCGCGCTCCTCGCGCAGCAGCGCCGCATCGGGACGCTCCTCGCGCGAGCCCAGCCGATCGGCGCGATCGAGCGGCACCAGGTTCGGGCCGCGCGCGCCGACGCGGCTCAGGCAGACGTTGACCGCAATCCGGTAGAGCCAGGTGCTGAACGCGGCGCTACCCTTGTAGCCGCGCAGCCCCCGGTAGGCGCGGACGAACACGTCCTGCGCCAGGTCGCTGGCATCCTCGTGCCCGCCGACGAAGCGGTAGCAGAGCTGGTAGATCTGCCGCTGATGGCGCTGCACCAGCACGTCGAATGCGGCGTGGCTGCCCTCCAGGCAGGCACGCACCAGATCGGCGTCGGCGACGTCGGCCGCATCGGCCTCCATCGGTGCGCCGCTGTCATTCCCGGATCGGGGCACCACCCGCAGCCTCCAGCCCGGTTCGTCCGTGACGGCCATCGCCCGGAGTATCGCTCGATCGGCTCCCACTCTTCTGGTTTAGACCGCAGTCGGGGGCGAAAGGTCTAAACGAGGATTGCGCTCTGCCGTTGACTTTCGCTTTTTGTTTGATATAGTGCCCGGCATGCTGCCACTGACCAAGCGCCAGCGCGAGATCCTCGATTTCCTCAACGATTTCATCCAGCAGCACGGCTACGCCCCCAGCCTGGAGGAAATCGGCCGGCGGTTCAGCCTGTCGTCGCTGGCCACGGTCCACAAGCACCTCACTAACCTGCAGGAGAAAGGCTTCATCAAGCGCGCCTGGAACCGCAGCCGCTCGGTCGAGGTCGTTCCCGCCCGCCTCGGCAGCCGCGCCGTCGAGCTGCCGATGCTCGGCTACGTCGCCGCCGGCTCTCCGATCGAAGCCGTGGTCGGCAGCGAAACCATCGCCGTCCCCGAGGACCTCGTCGGCAAGCGCGACAGCTACGTTCTCAAGGTCAAAGGCGACTCGATGATCGACGAGCAGATCCGCGACGGCGACTTCGTCATCGTCGAAGACCGCAACACCGCCGACAACGGCGAGATGGTGATCGCGCTCCTCAACGGCGCCGACGTCACGCTCAAGAAGATCTACCGCGAGCACGGCCACATCCGGCTCCAGCCGGCCAACCCCGCGATGCAGCCAATCCTCGTCGCTCCCGATCAGGTCCAGGTCCAAGGCGTCGTCGTCGGCGTCATGCGGCGCTATTAGTGCCCGCGCTCGGGACGCGGTAATCTTGGGCAGCCATGACTGAACGCAAACAGATCAACTTCACCATCGTTCCCGACGACAGCGCCGACCTGCCGCGCACCTACGCCAACTTCTGCGCGATCTCGCACACGCCGTTCGACTTCACACTGTCGTTCTGCGAGGTGCTGCCGCTCTCGGAGAAGGACATCCACGCCGCGGAGGCCGACCACGTGGTGCGCGCCCCGGTGCGGTCCAAGATCGTCGTCCCGCTGCAGGTGGTGCCGAACCTGATTGCGGCGCTGCAGGAGCACATGCGGGTTTATTCCGAATCGACCGGCAACAGCTGGGACGCCAAGGGCCCGGTTCACTGAGCCGCACTACAATCGGGGAATGCCCAAGCGTGCCGCCGCCCGCCCGCCGCGAGCGCTGACCAGGCCGCCGAAGACGGCGGCCGAGACCCGCCGCATCATGGCGGCACTCGCGAAGCAGCATCCCAACGCCGACACCGAGCTGCATTTCTCCAACCCCTACGAGCTGCTGGTCGCCACCATCCTCTCGGCGCAGTGCACCGACGAGCGGGTCAACCAGGTCACGCCGGCGCTGTTCAAGCGCTATCCGGACGCCCGCGCGCTCGCCCGTGCCTCGACCGACGAGCTCGAGCCGCAGATCCAGTCCACCGGCTTCTTCCGGGCGAAGTCGCGCTCGCTGGCCGGCATGGCCGAGGCGCTGGTCACCGAACACGGCGGCCAGGTGCCCGGCACCATGGAGCAGCTCGTCAGCCTGCCCGGCGTCGGGCGCAAGACCGCCAACGTCGTCCTCGGCCACGCCCTCGGCGTGCCGGGGCTGCCTGTCGATCGCCACGTGCTGCGGGTCGCCAACCGGATCGGCATCGCGAAATCGGACGAACCGGAGATCGTCGAGCGGCAGCTCGGCGCCGCGATCCCGCCGCCGGAGTGGACGCGCACTTCCGACACGCTGATTCTCCACGGCCGCCGGATCTGCAAGCCGAAGCCGCGCTGCGATCGCTGCGCGGTGCGCGACGACTGTCTCTACTACCGCTCGCTCGGCGCCAAGGCGCCGCCGCGGCGCCCGACGCGGGCGCGCGCATGACCCGCGAGCGCTTCACCCAGCTGGTCGAATCGGCGCTCGAGGAGATTCCCCGGCGCTTCCGCGCCGAGATGGCCAACGTCGTCGTCGTCGTCGAAGACGAGCCGGCGCCAGAGCTCCTCGCCGAGATGGAGATTGAGCCTCCCGATTCGCTCTACGGGCTGTATCAGGGCACGCCGCTGCCCGAGCGCGGCTGGGGCTACGGCAACGTCCTGCCGGACCGCATCTCCATCTACCAGCGGCCGATCGAAGAGTCCTGCGAAGACGACGAGGAGATCAGGAACTGCGTGGCGGAGACGGTGATTCATGAGTTCGGCCATTACTTCGGGATGAGCGAGGAAGAGATCGAGGAGATCGAAGAGAAGTACTGGCGCGGCGAATCGCTCGACGGCGTGTAGCCGCGGACCATGCGAGCCAAGAAGCGCTACGGCCAGCACTTCCTCGAGGCGGCGTGGGCCGACCGCCTGGTGGCGGCCATCGATCCGCGGCCGGAGGATCGCTTCCTCGAGATCGGTCCCGGGCCGGGCGCGCTGACGCTGCGGCTGGCGGCAACTGTCGCGCATCTCACCGCCGTCGAGCTCGACCCGGAGATGGTGGCGCTGCTCGCGCCGCGGCTGCCGGCGAATGTCACCCTGGTCGAGCAGGACATCCTCGCGGTGGACCTGGCGGCGCTGGTCGAGCCGCCGTTCCGGGTGGCCGGCAACCTGCCCTACAACGTCTCCTCCCCCATTCTCTTCGCGCTGATCGGCGCGCATCGCCGCGGCGGCGGCCCGGTGGATGCGACGCTGATGCTGCAGCGCGAGGTGGCCGAGCGCATCCACGCCGCCCCTGGCGGCCGGGATTACGGCGTGCTGTCGATCCTGGTGCAGCTGCACGCCGACGTCACGCCGCTGCTGACGCTGCCGCCCGGCGCGTTCCGGCCGGCGCCGAAGGTCCATTCGCGGGTCATCCGGCTGCGCTTCCGGCCGCCCGCAGTGACGCTGACGGACGAGCCGGCATTCGAGGCGATGGTCCGGACCATGTTCATGCAGCGGCGCAAGACGCTGCTCAATGCGCTGCGCCCCTTCGCGGCCTCGATCGGCCGCGATGCCGGACGGGCGCTGGCGGCCGCGGCGATCGACCCTTCCCGTCGCCCCGAAACCCTGCAACTTGCAGAGGTGGCGCGGCTTGCGGAAGGTTTCGTTTCGCCCTGAGCGCAAGCTGTGCTATAGTTTGCGCAATTTTGCACAGTCCTTGGACGGCCGTCCCAGCGGCGCCAGGTGGACACACGAACGCGGCTCCCAGCCGCTTGCGCGAGAGGATCTGCCCACCCGGGCAGCGCTCCGATGGCGCCCGTGTCCTTCGACTGTCGGGCACCGCCTGTTCTTGAACTTTTCTCTGAACCTGTAGTCCGGCGGCAGGCCGTCCTGCTGCGATGTGTGGTGCCTAAAACTGGTGACTGACGATTCAACGGTAGCTTCGGGCGCGCCGCCGCTGGAAATCATTCCGCTCGGCGGCCTCGGCGAATTCGGCATGAACATGATGCTGGTCTCGTGCGGCGAGACCGCCATCCTGGTCGATGCCGGGGTGATGTTCCCCGAGCCGGAACTGCTCGGCGTCGACCTGATCATTCCCGACCTGCGGCAGCTCCAGCACTACAAGATCTCGGCGCTGGTCCTGACCCACGGTCACGAAGATCACATCGGCGCCGTGCCGCACGTGCTGCCGCTCTTCGACGGCCCGGTCTACGGCACCGCGCTGACGCTGGCCTTCGTCGGGAACAAGCTCGAGGACCGCGACACCGCCGGCCGGGCGCGGCTCGTCACCGTCAAGCCGCGCGAGCGGGTGCAGGTCGGATCGTTCGCGATCGAATTCCTGCGCGTCACCCACAGCATTCCGGACTGCGTCGCGGTCGCCATCCACACGCCGCGCGGCGTGGTCATCCACACCGGCGACTTCAAGATCGACCAGACGCCGCTCGACGGTGAGGCGGTGGACGTGCACCGGCTGGCGGAACTGGGCTCGGCCGGCGTCCTGGCGCTGCTGGCCGACAGCACCAACATCGATCGCCACGGCTTCACCGGCTCCGAAGTGGAGGTCATCGACGGCTTTGAGGAGGTCTTCACCAGCGCCACCGGCAAGATCGTCGTCGCGATGTTCGCCTCGAGCCTCTACCGCATGCAGATCATCGCCGACCTGGCGGCGCAGTTCGACCGGCGGCTGGCGCTGGTCGGCCGCGGGGTGATCGACAACGCCGAGATCGGACAGCGGCTCGGCTACCTGCGCATCCCCACCGGGGTCCAGATCCGTGACAGCGACGTCCGCAACTATCCGGCCCAGGATGTCGTCTGCATCTGCACCGGCTCGCAGGGAGAGCCGCAGGCGGCGCTCCCCCGCATCGCCATCGACAACCACCGCTCCGTCAAGCTCGAGCCCGACGACGTCGTCGTCTTCTCCGCCCGGGAGATTCCCGGCAACGAGAAGGCCATCGGCCGGGTGATGAACAACATCGCCCGCCGCGACGCCGAGATCGTCACCGACGCCGACAAGCACGTCCACGTCTCGGGCCACGGCAGCCAGGAAGAGCTCAAGCTCATGCTTTCACTGGTCAGGCCGAAGCACTTCGTGCCGATACACGGGGAGTACCGGCAGCTGGCGCTCCACGCCAGGATTGCCGCCCGGGTTTCGAGGGGCACCAAAGTGCTGCTGGCTGAAAACGGCGACCTCATCCGCTTCGACGACGAGGGGGGACGGCTGGCGGGAAAAGTGCCTGCGGGGCGCATCCTGATCGACGGGACCCGCAGCGGCGAGGTCGGCGACGAGGTCCTCCGCGACCGCCGCCACCTGGCGGGCGACGGCCTGGTGGTGCCGGTCGTGACCATCGGCCGGCAGTCGGGCACGCTCGAAGAGACGCCCGACGTCATTACCCGCGGCTTCGTGCTCGACGCCCGCACCGAGGCGCTGCTCAAGGAAATCCCCACTCTCCTGGCCGCGACCCTGGAGGGGGCCAGCGTCGAAGAACGGACCGACCCCGGGCTCATCAAGGAGAAGATTCGCGTGGATCTGCAGCGGTTCTTCCGCAAGCGCTCAGGCCTCCGGCCGCTCGTGCTGCCGGTGGTGATGGAGATCTGACATGGCGGGGTCCACCATTTCCCGCCGCCTGAGCGAGTTCGTCGGCGTCTCGCTGTTCGCCGTGGCGCTGCTGGCGCTGATCTCGCTCGCCAGCTACAACGCCTCGGATCCGGCCTGGTTCTTCAACACCGGCGCCGAGCAGCCGACCGCCAACTTCATCGGCCCGGTCGGGGCGTTCGCGGCGGAGCTCGCCTATCAGTTGCTCGGCTACGGCGCCTACCTGATTCCATTGGTCCTGATCGTCATGGGATGGCACCGCTTCTGGTGCCGCGACATGGACGCCGCCTACACCAAGCTGATCGGTGCGGCGCTGCTCTTCGCCTGTGCGTCGGCCTTCCTGGCGCTGGCCTTCGACCCGGCGGACGGAGGCAGGCGGACGTCGCACGCCGGCGGCTATCTCGGCACCGCGGTTGCGGGGGGGCTCGCCGCCTATCTGAACCGCACCGGGTCGATCATCCTCATCCTGACGCTGCTCTTCCTCGGCATCATCCTCTCGACCCAGTTCTCCCTCGGCCGGCTCTTTGCCGCGTTGGGGCAGCTGCTGCGCGACCGCTGGGCCGGGATGGTGGCGCGCTTCCGCGAGCGGCAGGAGGAACGGCGGCGCGAGCGCGAGCGCCTGGAGGTGCTGAAGAAGCACCTCGACAAGGCGCCGGCGCAGGCCAAAGGAGAAGGCAGCCCGGAGGCCAAGCCCAGGGCCGCGGCGCGGCGGGACGGATCCGAGCCGGCGGTGTCGCGTCCTCCGAGCGCGGCGCGGACCGCCCGCGAAGAACAGGAAGCCAGCGACGCCGCGCGCAAGACCTCGCGCACCGCCGCGATGGTCGAGGCCGCCGCCGCCGCGCTCAAGGCGGCTTCGTCCCGTCCGACGCCGCCGCCCGCCACCATCCGGCGTCCGCCGCCTCCGGTCGCGGCGGCGCTGCCGCTCACGGATGCGGACAAGTCTCCCGCCGAGCGCCGCATGGGCGCCTATGTCACCCCGCCGCTGGCGCTGCTCGACGCGCCGCGCGCCGAGGGCAAGATCGACGAGCGCGAGCTGATGGACGGCGCCCGCTTTCTCGAAGAGAAGTGCCGCGAGTTCAACGTCGAGGGGTCGGTCGTCCAGATCCATCCGGGCCCGGTGGTCACGACCTACGAGTTCAAGCCCGACGCCGGGGTGAAGTACAGCAAAATCACCGGCCTCGCCGACGATCTCTGCCTGGCGATGCAGGCCGAGTCGGTGCTGATCGACCGCATCCCCGGCAAGTCCACCGTCGGCATCCAGATTCCCAACAAGAATCGCGATCTGATCTCGATGCGCGAGCTGCTGGAGTCGGAGGCCTACAAGCGCTCGGCGTCGCGGCTGACGCTCGCCCTCGGCAAGACCATCCACGGCGAGCCGTTCGTCGGCGACCTCGCGACCATGCCCCACCTGCTGATCGCCGGCTCGACCGGCACCGGCAAGTCGGTCAGCGTCAACGCCATGCTCTCGAGCATCCTCTTCCGTTCCACGCCCGACGAAGTCCGGCTGATCATGATCGACCCCAAGCGCCTCGAGCTTGGGATGTACGAGGAAATCCCCCACCTGCTGACGCCGGTGGTCGTCGATCCCAAGCTTGCCGCGAACGCGCTGCGCTGGGCGGTCCGCGAGATGGAAGAGCGTTACAAGACGCTCGCCAAGGTCGGCGTCCGCAACATCGAGCAGTACAACCGCAACCTCAAGCTGGCGCAGTCGGAGAACAACGGCACGGTGCTCGACGCCAACGGCATCGAGGTCAAGCTCCTGCCCTTCATCGTCGTCCTGATCGACGAGCTCGCCGACCTGATGATGGTGGCGGGCAACGAGGTCGAGGAATCGATCTGCCGCCTCGCGCAGATGGCGCGCGCCGTCGGCATACACCTGATCCTGGCAACCCAGCGCCCCTCGGTGGACGTCATCACCGGCCTGATCAAGGCCAACCTCCCGGCGCGGATTTCGTTCCGCGTCTCCTCGAAGATCGACTCGCGGACCATTCTCGACGGCAACGGCGCCGAGCAGCTGCTCGGCAAGGGGGACATGCTCTACCTCCCGCCCGCCTCGTCTCGCTTCCTGCGGCTGCACGGACCGTACATCTCGGAGCAGGAGACGGCGCGGCTCGCCAGCTTCCTGCGCAAGCAGGGTAAGCCGACCTACGACGCAAGCATCACCGAGGACGACAAGAAGAGCGGCGGCGACCTCGAGTTCGAGAAAGACGACCTCTACGACGAGGCGGCGCGGATCGTTGTTTCGAGCGGACAGGCATCCATTTCCTACCTGCAGCGGCGGCTGCGGATTGGCTTCAGCCGCGCAGCGCGGCTGGTAGACATGATGGAGGCCGAAGGGCTGGTCTCGGGCGTCTCGGGAGCCGCGGGCGGCAAATCGCGCGAAGTGCTCGTCAAGGCCGATTACTTTGACGAAGTGGACGCGCAGCTGAGGTAGAGATGAATCTCAGAACCATTGCGGCGCTGCTGATGGCCGTGGCCATCGGCCTGGCGTCGCCGGCACCCGCGCAGGCGGCCAACGGCGCGCAGACGCTCTATACGCGTGCCCTTGAGCGCGAGCGGGTGGTAAGGGAGCAGGAAGATCGCCCGGCGCTGCTGCAGCTGCGCGGTCTGGTCAAGACCTACGAAGCGATCGTCCGGCGCTTCCCCGCCAGCGGCTACAGCGACAACGCGCTGTGGCAGGCGGGCAACCTGGCGCTGCTGGCGCACGAGCGCTTCGGCCAGGCGTCCGATCGCCGCACCGCGGAGCGGCTGCTGACGCTGCTGAAGCGCGGCTACCCGTCGAGCTCGCTGGCGAAACGTGTGGACGAGGCGCTCGAAGGCAGAGACGATGGCAAGGCCGTGGCGTCGGCGCGGTCGAAGCCGAGCGAGACGGCGAAGGAGGAGACGTCGGCGCCGGCCACTGTTAGCGCGACGTCTGGGCGGTCCGCGGACGTCACCACGGGTGATGCCGCTGCCGCGAAGCCGACCAAAGCTGGCGCTGTGGAGACCACCCCGCCGAATCTCCCCGCGGAGGCCCAGGCGGGGTCGATCACCTTGCGCGACATCAAGCGCTCCACCATCGATGGCGGCGTCCGGATGACGCTCGAGCTCGACGGCGAATCGGCGTACCACGTCGAGCAGATCGAACGTCCGCGCCGGGTTTTCTTCGATCTCAAGAACACCAAGACGGCCGCCGCTCTCCGGGACGCGACTCTCAAGTTCACCGACGAGCCGGTGCCCGTGGTCCGGCTCGGTCGGCATCCCAACGCCACCACGCGCATCGTCTTTGACATGCAGGGGGCGGAGAGCTACAGCGTCTTCACGCTCTACAACCCGGTGCGGCTGATCATCGACTTCAAGACCGGCCCGGCGGCAAACGCCAGTGCGCCGGCCACCGCCGCCGTGACCAATCCCGTGCCCGCTTCCGCCGCCGCGAGCAGGACGCCGGTTCGTGGCGGCCCGCTCGCGAGCGACGGCCCTGCGACTGCGCCCGCCAGCGCGCCTGCCGTGTCGAAGCCTGGCCAGGCTGCGGCGAGAGTCCGGGCCGAGGTGGTGCCAGACACTCCGCCGGTGGCGCTGGTTGCCTCGCTGCCCGCGCCCGAGCTGACCGCCGCGGTCGCGGCGCGGCCGCCGGCCGCGCCGGCGAAGCGCGCCGCTGACGTGGTCGAATCACCGAAGCCGCTCCCCTCGCGGGCGCTGACCTCGCCGTCGCCGATCCTGCCGTCGCCGGCGTCCGCCAACTCCGACGGCAAGTTCTCGCTCTCCCGTCAGCTCGGTCTCGGCGTCTCCCGCGTCGTCATCGACGCCGGCCACGGCGGCCACGATCCTGGGGCGCAGTCCACCGGCATCAACGAGTCCGAGCTAACCCTCGACGTGGCGCTGCGGCTCGGCCGCCTGCTCGAGAAGGAGCCGGGCATGGACGTAGTGCTGACCCGCGACACCGACGTCTTCGTGCCGCTCGAGGAGCGCACCGCGATTGCCAACCGCGAAGGGGCTGACCTGTTCCTCTCGATCCACGCCAACGCCAGCCGCAACGCCGCGGCGCGCGGGGTCGAGACCTACTTCCTCAACTTCGCGTCCAACTCCGAGGCCGAGGCGGTCGCGGCGCGCGAGAACGCGGCCTCGGCGCGGGCGATGCACAGCCTGCCCGACATCGTCCGGGCGATCGCGCTCAACAACAAAATCGACGAGTCCAAGGATTTCGCCGACATGGTCCAGCGCTCGATGGTCAAGCGCCTGGCGACGCGCAACAAGACCCTGCGCGATCTCGGCGTCAAGCAGGCGCCGTTCGTGGTCCTGATCGGCGCCGGCATGCCGAGCGTGCTGGCGGAGATTTCCTTCGTCACCAACCGGCAGGAGGGGCAGCTGCTGCGCACCGGCGCCTACCGCCAGCAAATCGCCGAGGCGCTCTACGACGCGGTGGTCCGCTACCAGCAGTCGCTGAAGAAGTGGAAGACCGGCGCGATCGGCATCGGCGCACGGCAGTAGCGCTGCCGTCGCCGGTGATGGCAGCGCGCAACGCCTACTGCCGCGCTAAGCCGGAGCAGTTGTTTCGGCCCTGCGGAGCGCGGGATTATGGTCGCTCGCCACGGCACGCGCAAATCAATTGACCGGGCTTCCAGCCTCTAGAAAGACGCAGGTCGGCGATCACTCGAGCCGTCCCGTCGCGCGCGCATCGCCGCTACTCTCCTGCTGATTCACACTTTCAGGAAAATCCGCTTGCGGTACAGCAGCCAGACGGGAATGAAGCAGACCGCGGTGAACGACACAGAGTAGGCGAACGCAGCCCAGCCAGGATCGGCGAGCGACGAGAACACATGATCGGACAGGTAGGCGATGACGTCGGTCCGCCGGCCGCCGGCCATGAAGTGGACGTTCCACAGCACCCCGGGCAGCAGCTCGCTGAACATGTAGGCGGCAATCGCATTCGAGCCGAACACCAGCCACACCCAGGTCCAGCCCGTACGCCAGCCCTGCTGCTCCACCGCCCAGAACACCATCGTCGTCAGCACCAGCGAGTAGCCGCCCGCCACCAGCACGTAGGAGCTGGTCCAGAGGTTCTTGTTGAGCGGGAACCACGCCGACCACAGGTAACCGACCGCCAGGCTGACCACAGCCGCCGCGGCGAGTCCCAGGGTCTTCTGCGGAAGGGGCCGCCGGGTCCGCAGCCAGAGGCCGGTCAACATGCCCATCAGCGCCGTGCCGATGGCCGGAAGATCGCTCAGCAGACCTTCCGGGTCGCGCAGGTTGTGATCGGGCGAGGACAGGTAGAGGTGATAGGGAAACAACTGGCGATCCAGCCAGGACGTCATGTTCCGGCTGATGTCCATGAACGGCACGTCCCTGCCCGGCGTGCCGATGCCGGGGATCGGCACCAGGCGCAGCAGCACCCAATAGCCGACGAGCGCGGCCGCCAGCGCGACAGCCTTCGTCCAGAAGCGCCGGTCCCAGAGATAGAAGAGCGACACCGCGAGGTAGCAGACCGCGATGCGCTGGAGGACGCCGTAGAACCGCATGTGATCGAGCTCGAACAACGGGAAGCTGTTGACGACGATCCCGAACAGGATCAGGATGACCGTCCGCTGCAGCGCATGCCGCGCCAGCGCCGCCCGCGTCGCCCCGCGCGCCAGCCGGGCGTCGATGGCAAACACGACCGCAAGGCCCATGATGAAGACGAAGGTGGGAAAGACCAGGTCGGTCGCGGTCAGGCCATTCCACCGCGCGTGCTTCATGAAGCCCCAGGCACCGTCGCCGCCGTTGTTGTTGACCATGATCATGAAGGCGATCGTGATCCCCCGGACGACGTCGATGGATAGCAGCCGTTGAACCGGCGATTGGGTGGGAGCGGCGGCGGTCATCGCGTGGTGTCTCCGTTCAGGGCTCAGTCTGCTGCAGACGGCGATTGACGTGCTGACCCGGCATTCGCGTGAGGGTGCAAGTTCTAAACGATGTGGATGGTTTCGGCGTCGGCGGAATCCGGGCCGGCGCGCCAGGTCTTGTAAGCGATCAGCACGCCGCCGAGCAGCGCGCCGAGCAGCAGCGCCGCCAGCACCAGCACGCCGGTCAGGCCGATGGCGCCGAGGAGCACGTCCGCCACGGTGGTGGACTCCACCGGCTGCTGCACGACCTCCACCATGATCGGCTGCCCCTGCTGGAGGAGCATCACCAGCTCCCGCTCGTGAAGGCGAGCTCGGCGAGGGTGCGGACCGCCGCGCCGGTCGCGCCGCGCGGCATCCACGGCTTGGCCTCGTCCGCCCACGCGGTGCCGGCGATGTCGAGATGCGCCCACGGCCCCGCCCCGGCGAACTCCTTGAGGAATGTCGCCGCGGTGCAGGATCCGGCCGGACGGCCGCCGCTGTTGATCAAGTCGGCGATGTCGCTTCGGAGCTGGTCGCAGTATTCCTCGTAGAGCGGCATTGGCCAGCAGCGGTCGCCCGCCGCCTGCGCGGTGCGGGAGACGACGTCCACCCAGGGCTGCGGGCGTCCGAACAGCGCTGAGGCCGCCTTGCCGAGGGCGACAACGGCGGCGCCGGTCAGCGTGGCGACATCCACGAGGTGGGTGGCGCCGAGCTCGCGCGCGTACCAGAGCGCGTCTCCCAGGATCAGCCGTCCCTCGGCATCGGTGTTGATGATCTCGACTGTCTTGCCTGACGCCGAGGTCAGCACGTCGCCCGGCTTCATGGCGCGTCCGCCCGGCATGTTCTCGGTCATCGGGACGACGCCGATGACGTTGATCGGCGCCTTGAGGAGCGAGATGGCGCGCATCGCGCCAATCACCGCGGCTCCCCCGGCCATGTCGTCCTTCATCCGCTCCATGCCTTCGGCCGGCTTGATCGAGATCCCGCCGGTGTCGAAGGTCACGCCCTTGCCGACCAGGCCCAGGACCGGCCCGCCTTTCGCACCGCCGCCCATGTGGCGGAGGACCACGACCCGGGGCGGTTCGGCGCTGCCGCGCGAGACACCCAGCAGCAGCCCCATGTTGAGGGCGCCGATGGCGCGCTCGTCGAGAACCTCGACCTGCAGCCCCGCGGCGCGCGCGATCTCGGCAGCGCGGTCGGCAAAGACCGCCGGCGTCAGGACGTTGCTGGGATCGTTCGACAGCTCGCGCGCGATGTTGGAGGACTCCCCCATCACCCGGCCGCGCTCGGCGGCCGCACGCACCGCGCCGTCGCTGCCGTCGCCGGCAATCACCGCCAGCGCCGACAGTGGCCCGGGAGCGCGCTCGCCGCTCTTGTAGCTGTCGCCGCTGAAAAGCGACAGCACCAGCCCTTCGACAGCGGCCTGGACCGCGGCCGGCACCGGCAGGTCGCCGCGGTTGAGCCACGCCAGCCGCCCGCCGCGGCGCTGCCGCACGTGGAGCGCCACCGCCGTCGCCACCCGCCGCAACCGCTCGGTGGAATACTCTCCCCGCGGGCCCGCGCCGACGAAGGCCACCCGGCGTGCCTTCCACGCGGCGTCGGTCACCGGGGTCAGCAGCACCTCGTACAGCCGTCCCTGGATCTCGCGCGCGTCGAGGGCGCGGACGAGCGCGCCGCCAGTGGCCTGGTCGAGGGCTTGGAACTCGGCATCGCGCGGCTCGCCGTCGAAGACCGGAACCGCGACCACGTCGGTGTCGCATTGGCCGGCAGAACCGCTTCGGACCTCCACAGGAGAGGCAGGCACAACAAAAGGCATCCGGAGATTATACGCGGACCCGGCTGGGCCGTTGTGCACCCCCGGGCGGCACCGCCCCGCTCTGTTAGAATGGATTCCATTCGTTCCCCAGGGAGGCTTCCATGCGACTGATCCTTCAGCACCGCACCGTCGCGGTGCTTGTTTCCGGAATCGTGGTGCTGGGGGCCGCC
>JAYTEJ010000052.1:0-7403 GCA_043735365.1 Acidobacteriota bacterium | reverse complement strand
TGGTGCTCATCGCCGGCGACGGCACCGGCTGCGGCGAGGACGCCAGACGCGGCCTGGCGCTGATCGGCCTCGACCGCGTCGTCGCCTGCTTCGACAGCGCTCTCTTCGACGCCTGGGAGGCGGACGGCCGCGCCAGCGCGGGTGTGCCGCGCATCGACGCCGGCTCGCTGGCCGCCGGGCTCGCCGACGACGCGCTCGCGGTCGTCGACGTGCGGTCGCCGGGCGAATGGGCCGCGGGACACATCCAGGGCTCGCTCAACATTCCTCTCGGCGATCTTCCGGACCGGCTGAACGACGTCCCGGCCGGCCGGCCGGTGGTCGTTCATTGCCAGGGCGGAACGCGGTCCGCGATCGCCGCCAGCCTGCTGCAGCGCGACACGCCGGCGGTGGTGATCAACCTCGCGGGAGGGTTCAAGGAATGGCAGGCCGCGGGACAGTCTTCCGAGCCCGGGAAGGCCGCGACGGCCGCCAAGGCGCACCACCAGTGAAACTGAACGACAAGCTCTTCGGGGGAATGGCGGAACGCTTCAAGGTGCTGGGCGAGCCCGGACGGCTGCGGATTCTGGACGCGCTTCGCGACGGCGAGCTGACGGTCGGTGACCTGGTGGAGAAGACCGGGCTCAATCAGGCCAACCTGTCCAAGCACCTGCAACTGCTGCACGGGCTCGACTTCGTCGCGCGCCGCAAGCACGGGCTGTTCGTCTACTACCAGCTCGCCGACGACAGCGTCTTCAAACTGTGCGACATCATGTGCAGGAGAATTAATTAAGTGCGACAGGGTGCCAAGGTGCCAGAGTCAGGGCTGCCGAGCTGCCCAAACTGCCAGATTGCGGGGACCGGAGTGCGTTTGCCAGTACGTATTTCGGTCGCATCACACATGTTATGCAGCTAATCGATTCCCGAAACGTACACAGAATGCCTTCCAAGACCATAGAGTCACCATAAGAAGCTCTCCGGATGGGATAGCATGGAGTGGCAGGGAATAACTCCATGGCTCCTCGAAAGCAACGTCCATTCGACGTCGATGCCTTTCTCGATAGCGCCGGGCTCACAAAGCGCGGGGTTGCATACGCGAAAGGCGATGTGGTCTTCGCGCAGGGGGACCCCTGCGACAGTGTCATGTACGTCCGCGTCGGCGGGATTCAGCTCTCGGTGATCTCACACGCCGGCAAGGAGGCCGTCGTGGCGACGCTCGGGCCGCGCGATTTCCTCGGCGAGGGGGCCCTCGCCGGACATCCGGTGCGCTTTGCCACCGCGCGCGCGACGACGGCGAGCACGCTGGTGGTGGTGCCGAAACGCCAGATGGTGCGGCTCCTGCGCAGCGACCTCGAGTTCGCCGATCGCTTCCTCGCCTACATGCTGCTCCGGAACGCGCGGCTGGAATCCGATCTCGTCGATCAGCTCTTCAACTCCAGCGAGAAGCGGCTGGCGCGCACGCTGCTGCTACTCGGCCACTACGGCCGTGGCAACAAGCCCCAGCGCGTGCTGCCGACGGTCTCGCAGGAAACGCTGGCCGAGATGATCGGGACAACGAGGTCGCGGGTCAATTTCTTCCTGAACAAATTCAGGAAGATGGGCTTCATCGAGTACGACGCCGAAGGCCTGACGATCAATCCCACCCTGCTCACCGTCGTCGTCCACGACTGAGCCGGCGCGGCGCTCTCGTGTCCCGCCTTAGCCCTCCGGGGCGCGGCGCGCCCGCAGCGCGACGACGCCGGAGGCGGCGACGAGCAGCGACAACCCGAACATCGCCCACTGCGACAACGTCGGCACCGGCGCGGCCACCGTGGCGGTGAACGGCGTGGCCTGCGAGCAGCCCGCGGCATCGAGCGCGCGGATCGTGAACGACGGTGTGCCCGCCGCCACCGGCGTGCCGGCGAACAGGCCCGCCGAGCTCAGCGTCAGGCCGGCCGGCGGCGCGCCGGCGATGACCGCAAACGTGTAGGGCGCGGTGCCACCGGAGGCCGTGAAGGTCTGCGTGAACGCCACCCCGACCGTGGCCGCGGGGAGGGTCGCCGGGGCGATGGTGATCGCGGGACACGAACCGCCGCCAGGCCCCGCCACCACGCACGCCGAACGATCGACCGTATTGGTGTCGAGCGTCACCGCGCCGTTGCGGGCCAGCGTCCTGCCGAACACGCGGGCCCCGGTCGTCAGCGTAATACTGGTCAGCGCCAGGATGTTGCCGGCAAACGTGGTACCGGTGCCGACGGTCGCCGAGCTCCCGACCTGCCAGAACGTGTTGCAGTTCAGCCCCCCGTTGGTGACGACGACCGAGGCATTGCTCGCGGTCGTGAGCGTGCTGCCGATCTTGAAGACGAAGACGGCATTGGCATTGCCGAGCGCGTTCAGCGTCAGCGTGCCGGTGAGCTGGGCGGACGTCGAGAAGCAGTACACGCCTGGGGTCAGCGTCATGCCGCCGAGATCCTGGCCGGTCAGGTCCGCCGTGCAGATTTGCGAGACCAGGGCGTTGTACGCCGTCGTCACATCGCTCTGCGCCTGCAGCGCGACGGCGTCGGCCGCATGAATTGTCCCGCCGCTCACCAGCCCGGGAGGAAAGCCGGTCACGGCGGAGCCCGGGCTGACTCCCAGGTCGCCGGTAATCACGCTGGTGCCGGTGTTGGTAACGGTCGAGCCGCCAAGTACGGCGAAGCTCTGCGCCGTGCCGAGGGAGGGGGCGGTCTGCGCCGCCGCATCCCGCGGCGCGCCATAAAGGACCAGACAAGCCACCGCGGCAACGAGACTCAGTCTTCTCCGGATCATGCGGACGCTCCCTGGATGACGATCGGATTGACTATACCTGATGAAACGGTCCTTCGCTGTTCACAATTGCACAGGCGGCGGCGGCCTCCGGGCGGTATAATCGCCGCCGTAGTGAGCGCCCAGCCGCAAGAGCAGCCCGTGCTGTATTCCGCCGACTTCGGCGACTGCGAGGCGCTTGCGGGATTCGACGGCCCTGCCCTGGCGGCCGGCTTCGCGGCGGCGCTTCGCGGCGCCGGCGCCACCATCGTTCAGGAGATCACCCACGCCTACCCGGGCCACGGTCTGACCTGCGTGCTGGTGCTGCGGGAATCCCACGCCGTGCTGCACACCTGGCCGGAGACCGGCACCGTCAACATCGACATCTTCTCGTGCTCGACCAGGCTGAAAAGCCTGGCCGCCATCGCCGAGCTCGGCCGGCTGCTTGGAGCGCGCCAGGTGACGGTGCAGGAGATGCCGCGTGCCGACGGACGCAGCCGCGCTCACGCCGGCGCGTAGCTTCCTCCTCCGCGGGCTGATCTGGAGCCTCGGCCTGTTCGGGCTGATGCGTCTGGCGTGGGTGGAAAGCCACCTCCTGCTGACGCTGACGCAGGCGCAGGGCCGGCTGGCGCAGGACGTCTTCGGTGCGGCGGCGCTGCCGATCAGCGTCACGCTGGCGTGCAGCGGCGCCGACGCCATGGCGCTCTGCGCCGGCGCGATTCTCGCCTACCCGGTCCCCTGGCGGCAACGGCTCGCGGGAGCGGCCGGCGGGATCGGCATCATCCTCGCGCTCAATACGATCAGGATTGGCACGCTCGGACGTGCCGCCGGCTCGCCAGCCTGGTTTGCCCTCCTTCACCTCTACGCCTGGCCGGCGCTGCTGATGCTCGCCATCGGCGGCTACGTGTTCGCGTGGATGCACGCCGCGGACAGGGCGCCGGCACCGGCAGCCGCCGGGCTTGCGCGGCGCACGGCGGCAGCCCCGGGCATCACGCCGCTATTCATGCTGCTGACCGGGATCGGGGTGGTGCTGTTTGCGGCCGCGGTGCCGCTCTATGGCGACAGCCGCCTCGTACTTGCCGCGGCAGAGGCGGCGGCGCGGCTGGCGGCGGGCTCGCTCGGGCTCATCGGGATCGCCGCAAGCGCGAGCGGTAACGTGCTGACGACGACCCGCGGCGCCTTTGCCGTCACCCAGGAGTGCGTTACCACGCCTCTCATCCCCGTGTATGTGGCGGCGTCACTCGCGTATGCGGGCACGTGGACGCGGCGCGCTGCCGCGGTGGCCGCGACGGTGCCGCTCTTCATCGCCCTCGGGGCCCTGCGCCTCCTGGTCGTCGCGCTTCCCGTCGCCGTCGTCGCCTCGCCGCTGTTCCTCATCCACGCCTTCTATCAACTGCTGCTGGCCGCGGTCGCGGTCGCCGGCGCCGCGGTGTGGCGGTACGGCCGATCCGGCACGGCCGTGCGGCGCGCCGCCGCCGGCATCACTCTCGGCGGAGCGTTCGTCTACTTCCTGGGCCTTCCCTACGGCGCGGCGATCGGGTCCGCGCTTGGGGAGGCGGCCGGGCGCACTGATGCGCAGGGAGCACTCGCGCTCCTGCCCGGGTTTCAGATCGGGCTGTATCTCGCGCTGTCCGTGGCGCTGTTCACGCTCGAGCGCTGGCGGGCCGCTGCCGCGGGCGCCATGGTGCTCGCACTCCTGCAGGTCGCGGCGTTCGCGGCCCTCGACTTCGCCGCACGCTACGCCGCGCTGACGCCGCAGGTTCGCGACGTGCGGGCCTGGGCGCTGGCGGCGCCGATCGTCATCGTCGCGGCTCTGGTCAGCTATGCCCCGCCTCGCCGCTGAGACCGCCGCCGTCGCGGGGATCGCCGTGGCCGTCATCGCCATTCTGGCGTGGCCGGTGCTGCGCGCTCCGTCGGAACGCCTCTTCGGCCTCGAGCTGGTCGGGCGTCATCCTGACCCCTTCACCGTCATGGCGCAGTTCGGCCGGCCGGTGACGCCGGGCGTGTACTTCCAGCCGGCCACCGATGTGCCCGGCGCGCTGGTGGCGCGGATGACCGGTCCGGTGGCGGCCTACAACTGGATCGTGTTGCTGACGTTTCCGCTGGCGGCGGCAACCGCCTTCCTGCTGGCGCGTCACCTGCACATCCCGCCGGCCGGAGCCGCGCTGGCCGCGCTGGCGTTTGCGTTCTCGCCGTTTCATCTCGCCCAGGCCGCCTATCACCCCCACATCGCCCAGACGCAGTGGCTGCCGCTCTATCTGCTCGCCCTGTTTCGAGCCGTTGACAGCCCGACCGTGAAGGCCCTCCTGGCACTCGCGGCCGCGGCCGCGGCGGTGACGCTGTCGAATTTCTACGGCGGACTGATCGCCGCGGTCGTCACGCCGGTGGCACTCGCCGGCTACTGGTGGTGCACCCGGGCGGCCCGGCCGCGCCCTGCCGTCCGGCTGCTGACCACCGCCGGGGCGCTGGTGCTGATCGCCGGCGTCGCCGCGGCGGGCGCCTGGTACGTCACGCACGACGTCGGGAGTCTGCCCGGGGCCTACGCCTTTCCGCGCAGCGATCTGTTCCTCTATAGCGCCAAGTGGTGGAGCTACCTCGTGCCGCCGGCCGCGCATCCATGGCTTGGCGCCATGGTCCAGGAGCTGTGGCGGGCCGCCGGCGTCCACGAAGGCCTGCTCGAGCAGCAGGTCAGCCTCGGTTGGGGCGTCATCGGGCTGGCGGTCGTCGGCGTCGCGGCATCGGCACGCCGCGGCCGCCCTCCCATCCTGCGCGCGGCGCCGGCGCTGGCGGCGATCGCGCTGGCCGCCCTGGCCTGCTCCCTGTCCCCGGAGCGCACCATCGGCGCGATCACCATCGTGCGACCCTCCGCCGCACTTTACGCGCTGGTGCCGATGTTCCGCTCCTACGCGCGCTTCGGTGTCGTCGTCCAGTTGATGGCGACCCTGCTTGCCGGGATGGGCGCCGTGCTGCTCTGGCGGTCCGGTCGAGGGAGGATTCCCTGCCTGCTGCTCGTCGGACTGGCAGCCGCGGAGTACGCGGTGGCGCCGGCGCTGCTGTGGCGCGACGTGCTGCCGAGTGATGCCCACCGCTGGCTGGTCCGGCAGCCCGGACGGGTGCAGGCCGTGGACTGCGCGCCCGTCACCACCGGATCGGCCTCGGTTCCATGGCTGAGCGGCGGCCGGATCACGCTCGGCGCCGCCGGCATGGAGGACTGCGCGGAACCAGATCTCGCCGACAAGCTCGCGGCGGCCGGCTACACGCACCTGCTGGTGCGCCGGAACACCCCGTACGGCAGCTGGATGGATCAACAGCCCCGCATCCCAGGTTTCAACGCCGCGGTCCGCTTCGCCGACGCGGACGTGTTCACCGTGATCGTGCCGCCCCCGGTCGTCTACACAAGGGAGATGACCGGCTTCTACCCGCGCGAGTACGACGCCGCCTGGACGTGGCGATGGATGGCCAGGGCGGCATCCTGGCGTGTCAGAAACACCGGCGCGCAACCGGTGGCGGCAACGGTCAGCGTCGAGGTGGCCACGCTTCGTGGCGCCGCCAGCCTCGACGTCGCGCTCGACGGCCATGCCGTGCGGACGCTCGAAGTCGCGGAAGCTCGCCACTTCGAGCGGATCGGGCCGATCCTGTTGCCACCCGGCGACCACGAGCTCACGTTCCGATCGACCGACCCGCCCGGCGTCGCCGGCGACCTCCTCGGCAACGGCGACCCGCGGGCGCTGTCGTTCCGGATCGGCGGGTGGCGCTGGCATCTCGAGGAGGTGGGTCCGTGATCACCCCGCCTTCGCCCACGGCTGAACCTGACGCCTCGGCCTACCGCCGTTTCTGGGCGCGCGTCGGCGAGACGTTTCCAGACCTCGGCGGGGCCGCGTCCACCCGCTACTACGCCGACAACGAGCGCCGGCTGTTCACCGACTATTGCCCGGCGCTGCCGGGCCTGCGCGTCTTCAAGACCGACCTCTGGGACGAAGCGCGCAACACCCGCATCCTGGCCTGGGCGGCCGATCGCGGCGCCCGGGTCTACGGCATCGACATTTCGCCGCCCACAGTCCTCCAGGCCGGCGCCGCCTTTCACAGCGCGCCGCTGCACGGCGCGGTCGCGGACGTCCGCGACATTCCCTTTCTCGATGCCAGCTTCGATGTCGTCTACTCGATGGGCACGATCGAACACTTCGATGAGACCGAGCGGGCGGTTCGCGAGATCGCGCGAGTGCTGAAGCCCGGCGGCCTGGCCATCGTCGGCGTGCCGAACCGGCACGACCCCTTCCTCCGCCCGCTGATGGCCGCGGCGCTGCAGGCCGTCGGGTGGTATGCCTACGGATTCGAGAAGTCCTACAGCCGCCGCGCGCTCAGGGAGATGCTCCAGCGGGCAGGCCTCAGCATCGGCGACGAAACGGCGATCCTGTTCATGCCGGGCTGGCTCCGGATGCTCGACCTCGCGTGCCACGCGTGGTGCCGGCCGCTGTCCCGCATCACCGGCGCCTGCGTCCGGCCGTTCGTCTGGCTCGACCGCCACGTTCCCGCGGTGCGCCGGCACGGGTACCTGCTCGCCACAGTGGCGACGAAACGCTGACCCGAGCGAGATGCATTCCGGCTGGCCCGGCGCTTGCTGACCAGTTCATGGCATATTTCATTCGCTGGCCGGGTTCGCGCCT
>JAYTEJ010000051.1:0-18680 GCA_043735365.1 Acidobacteriota bacterium | reverse complement strand
GCCCCCGAGGGCCGCGCGCCGTCCGCCGGGGCCGAGCCGATCGGCCGCGCCGTGCCGAGGGGCGGCGTCGATCGTCCGTCGCCAGGGCCCGCTCCGGGCTCCGGACCCGGCGCCGATCGTTCGACGCCGAGCCGCGGCCCCGGACCCGGCGCCGACCGCCGCGGCCCTGATCGGCCGTCGCCAGGCGCCGCCTCGCCCGACGGCGGGCATTCACGCTCCGGCAGCCGGGGGCGCTGACGGTGGCCACCTACGTGCTCCGCGTCGCCCGCAGCGCCGGGGTCATCATCCTGTTCGTGCTCGCAGCGCTCCTCGGCATCGCCACCGGCGTCATCTTCGCCTACGCGGGCGACCTGCCGCAGATCTCCGCGCTCGACGACTACGCCCCGAGCACCATCTCCCGCGTCTTCGGCGCGCGCGGCGAAGTGGTCGGCGAGTTCGCGATCCAGCGCCGCGAGGTCATCCCCTACGAGGCGATCCCGCCGAAGCTGCGCCAGGCGATCATGGCCGCCGAGGACGCCGAGTTCGAGCAGCACTTCGGCCTCAGCATCCCCCGCATCGTCGCCACCCTGATGAAGGACGTGGTCGAGCGGCGCAAGGCGGCCGGAGCGAGCACCCTCACCCAGCAGCTGGCGCGCAAGCTGTTCCTCACCGACGAAAAGACCTGGGAGCGCAAGATCAAGGAGGCGCTGCTGGCCATCCAGATCGAGAAGCGCTACACCAAGCACGAGATCTTCACGCTCTACTGCAACCAGATGTACTTCGGCCATGGCGTCTACGGCGTGCAGGCGGCGGCACAGCTCTACTTCGGCAAACCGGCGAAGGATCTGACGCTCGAGGAAGCGGCGCTCATCGCCGGCATCCTGCAGGGCAACGTCCGCCAGAGCCCGTACGTGAACATGGACGCGGCGCTGCGCCGCCGCAACTACACGCTCGGACGGATGGCCGAGGTCGGGTTCATTTCCGCGGCAGAGGCCGAGGAGGCGAAGCGGAAGCCGATCACGCTGCGCGGAGAGCCGTCGGGACAGCCCTCGGTCGCTCCCTACTTCGTCGAGGAGGTCCGCAAGGAGCTCGAGGCCCGCTACGGCGCCAAGCGGCTCTACGAGAACGGCCTGGCGATCCAGACGGCGCTCGACGTGCCGCTGCAGGCGGCCGCCAACCGCGCGCTCGACGAAGGGCTGCGCCGGATCGACAAGAAGCGCGGCTTCCGCAAGCCGCGCCGCAATGTCATCGCCGAAGGCCATCCGCTGGCGACGTTCCGTCACCCGCGCTGGGATCACCCCATCAAGGCGGCCGACGTCGTCCCGGCGGTGGTCACCGCCGCGGACGGTGCGGCCATCGAGCTGCGCGCCGGCGACCTCCGCGTCACCGTGGACCGCAAGGGCTTCGCCTGGACCGGCAAGACCTCCGGCTCGCAGCTGGTGACGAAGGGGGATCTCGTCGAGGCGCGGCTCCTGACCCTCGACGAGCAGGCCCATACCGCCACCGCCACGCTCGAGCAGCCGCCGCTCGTCGAGGGGGCGGTGCTGGCCCTCGACAACCGGACCGGTCGGATCAAGGCGATGATCGGCGGCTTCAGCTTCGAGCGCAGCAAGTTCAATCGCGCGACGCAGGCGCTCCGGCAGGTCGGCTCCGCCTTCAAGCCGATCGTCTACACCGCCGCCATCGACCGCGGCTATACGCCGACGACGATGATCCTCGATGCGCCGACGAGCTTTGCCGGGGCCGCCGGCTCGCCGGCCTATGCGCCGCTCAATTTCGATCACAAGTTCGAAGGGGAGATCACGCTGCGACATGCGCTCGAGGAGTCGCGCAACGTGCCGGCGGTGCGGGTGATGGATCAGCTGGGGCCGCTGCAGGTGATCTCGTATGCGCGGCGGCTGGGCCTGGCGTCCCCGATCCCGCCCTATCTGGCGGTGGCCCTCGGTGCGGCCGAGGCCACCCTCACCGAGATGACCAGCGCCTACTCCGCGTTCCCCAACCAGGGAGTACGGATGCGGCCGTATTCAATCCTCAAAGTCGCGGACCGGGAAGGGAATCTGCTCGAGGAGAATCGTCCGGAGCCGAAAGACGCCATCCGCTCCGACACCGCCTACGTGATGACCAGCCTGATGCGCGGCGTCGTCCAGCGCGGCACCGCCGCCAAAGCGGCGTCGCTCAACTGGCCGCTCGGCGGCAAGACCGGCACCACCGACGACTACACCGACGCGTGGTTCATCGGCTTCGACCCGGACATCACCCTCGGCGTCTGGATCGGCCTCGATCAGAAGAAGCCGATCGGGCGCAATCAGACAGGCGCGGAGGCCGCGCTGCCGATCTGGATGGACATCATGAAGGCCTGGATTGGCGACCGCAAGGAGGCCCCCGGCTTCCCCGCGCCGGGCAATATCGTGTTCGTCTCGGTCGACAAGGGCTCCGGCAGCGTCACCGATCCCGGAGCCCCGGGCGCCATCCCCGAAGCCTTCATAGCCGGCACCCAGCCCGGCTCGATGAAGCAGTAAGCCGCTAGTCTTCGTCCGGCACGGCCTGGCCGAGCGTCCCGGCGGCCTTGCGCATCAGATAGGTCTTGATGAAGACGTCGATGTCGCCGTCGAGCACCCGGCTGACGTCGCCGACCTCCTCCTTCGTCCGGTGATCCTTGATCAGCTGGTACGGGTGCAGCACGTAGCTGCGGATCTGGCTGCCGAAGGCGATGTCCTTCTTCTCTCCGCCGAGCTGGTCGAGCTTGGCCTGCTGCTCCTTGAGCTTGAGGTCGTAGAGCCGCGACTTGAGCACCTTCATCGCCGAGTCGCGGTTGCGGTGCTGCGACCGCTCGTTCTGCGACGACACCACGATATTGGTCGGCAGATGGGTGATCCGGACCGCCGAGTCGGTGACGTTGACGTGCTGCCCGCCGGCGCCGCTGGATCGATAGGTGTCGATCCGCAGGTCCTTGTCCTCGATCTCGACGTCGACGTCCTCGGGCAGCTCCGGCCAGACGAACACCGACGCAAACGAGGTGTGCCGCCGCGAGGCCTGATCGAACGGCGAGATCCGCACCAGCCGGTGCACGCCCGCTTCGGCCAGCATCATGCCGTAGACGTACTCTCCGGTGATCGTCATCGTCGCGCCCTTGATGCCGGCTTCGTCGCCGGGCTGGAGGTCGATGACGTCGCGCTTGAAGCCGCGCCGCTCCGTCCAGCGCAGGTACATCCGCAGCAGCATCTCCGCCCAGTCCTGCGATTCCGTGCCGCCGGCGCCGGGATGGATGGTGACGATGGCGTTCTTGCGATCGTGCTCGCCGCCGAGCATCTTCTTGGTTTCGCCGGCGTCAACGGTGGCCCCGAGCTCGTCGAGCCCGCGCGCCAGTTCGTCGAGAACCGGCTCCCCCGCCTCCATCCATTCCACCAGGACGGCGAGGTCCTCGACGCGGCGGCCCAGCGACTCCGAGAGCTTGAGATCCTCTTCGAGGCGGCGGCGGCGCTGCAGCAGCTTCTGCGCGCCCGTCTGATCCTTCCAGAAGTCGGGGTTGGAAACGCGCTGCTCTATCGTCGCCAGTTCCTGCGCGGGGCGGGCGGCGTCAAAGATAGCTCCGCAGATCGGAGGCTCGCCGGGCGAGGTCCTGATATCTGCGAAGCTGTTCATCCAGTTGAAGGGGCATGGGGGATCATTCTATCAAGGCTGCCAGAGTGCCAGGGTGCTAAAGGGCGCGTCAGGGTACGGTGAAGGCGCTCTTGCGGCGGCGGCTGGCGACGAGCGCCGCCACCGTGACCATCAGCGACAACCAGGCGACCAGGTCGCCAGTGCGGCCGTAAACGGTGCGGTCGGTCAGGAAACGGAGCTCCTCCACCCGCACCGCGGGCTCGAAGAGCGCGGTCCTGGCCAGCACCCGTCCGTAGGGATCGACGAAACCACTGATGCCGGTGTTGGCGGCGCGCGCCAGGTAGCGGCCTTGCTCGATGGCCCGCATCGCGGCCTGATCCCAGTGCTGGTAGGCGGCCGACGATCGGCCGTACCACGCGTCGTTGGTGATCGTCGTCAGCAGCTCGCTGCCATTGGTGACGAAGCGGCGAATGAGGTCGGGATAGATCACCTCGTAGCAGATCGCGGTGCTGGCGAGATGGGCGCCGACCGGCAGCAGCACGGGCTCGGTGCCGGGAGAGAAGTCGGAGACCGCTTCGACGATGGGGCCGACGAAGAAGAGCAGGCGCTTGAGCGGCACGTATTCCCCGAACGGCACCAGGTGCATCTTTCGATAGATGGCGCCGGTGGTGCCGTCGGGCTTCACCAGGTAGGCGGCATTGTAATAGCGGGCCGTTGGCGCCCGCGGGTCGCTCGCCGTCCGCACCGGCTCGACCTGGTCGCTGCCGATGAGCAGCGTCGCGCCGGATTCCTTCGCGAGGCGCCGCACCGCCGCGCCGCCGATGAGGTCGTCGGCGAAGTAGACGGGATACGAGGACTCCGGCCAGAGGATGAAGGTCGCCCCCTGGCGGAGCGCCTGCCGCGTCATGTCGAGATAGAGATCGGTAATCGCGCCGCGCAGCGCCGGATCCCATTTCTGCTCCTGGAGGACGTTGCCCTGCAGGACGCCGACCCGGACCGGCGTGCCACGCGTCAGCAGCCAGGACGCGCGCAGGCGCGCCTCGCCCCATCCGACCATCACCGCCACGAGCACGATCATCGACGCCGCCGCCACCCAGCGCGTCCGGCCGCGCTCGACCGCGATCAGCGCCGCCGCCGCCGCCGTTGCCGCCAGCACCGCGGACAGGCCATAAACACCGGCCAGCGACGCCGCTTGCGCCACCGGCAGGACGGTCACCTGGCTGTAGCCGAGAAGAATCCACGGGAACCCGTCCCACAGGTACTGCCGCCCCAGCTCGGTCGTGACCCAGATGGCCGGCGCCAGCAGCAACGCCCGCGTCCCGAACGCGCGGCAGCATCGCGCCAGCACGAAGGCGAAGGCCGCCGGAAAAAGCGCCAGGTAGGCGACGAGCACGCCGGCGGCGAAGACCGCCAGCGCCACCGGCAGACCGCCGAACGCGGTCATGGTCTCGACCAGCCAGTAGAGGGTGAGCGCGAAATAGACGCCGCCGGTGAGGAGGCCGAGGAAGAAGGGACGGACGCGGGACCGCCCCGCCGCCATCACCGTGGCGACGATGAGCGGCGTCAGCGCAATCCAGGCGAACGCCGGATGGCCGAACTTGGGAAAGCTGAGCGCCAGCAGCAGGCCGGAGAGGAGCGCTAACGCAAGATCCAGGACTGGAACTGTTCTTCCTTCTTGATCCGGGTGGAAACCTTTTCGGCCTCGCCGCGATCGTTATAGCGGCCGACCTGAACCTTGTAGAACGGCTGGGGCGCGCCGGCCGCAGGACTGAGCAGAAATGCCGGGTAGCCCTTGGCGGTGAGCTTCTGCACGATCGAGGTGGCGATGCCCGGCTCGCGCGTGGCGATCACCTGAACCACCCAGGTGCCCGGCCGCCCGGAGGTTGGAATCCCAGCGGGCATAGAGGGGGCGGCCGCCGGCGTGCTCGCGACAGACGCCGCGGGCGGTGCCTTGGCGGCCGGCTTCGACGCCGGCTCCTTCGCGGCCTCCGCGGGCCGGTTGACCTCCGCGCCAGCCGGCTTCAGCTTCTCCACGGCTGCACCCGGCTCCCTGAGCCGGTCCGCGTAGGTGAGATCCTTCGCATCTTCGTCCGACGGGACGGGCACGTCGGCAGCGGCGTTCGGAGCGGCCTCGGCCGGCGCCGCCGGCAGCGGCGCCTCGTTCGTCGAGGCGGGCACGGCGTCGGACTCCCGCAGATCCCTGGCGCCGCGTCCGACCAGCACCCCGAAGAGGAACACGCCGACAACGACGCTGGTCGTGACGATGAACAGGAAAACGAGCTGTTTCCCGCTCAGCTGAATTTCGTGAAAGCCGTCTTCGGCGGTGTCGTGTGAAAGCTCGGGCACGCTTATGCCTTGTTCCGGCCGGTCAGCACGTTCATGAGCTCAATCGGCAGCGGAAAGATAATCGTCGAGTTCTTTTCGGACGCGATTTCAGTGAGCGTCTGGAGATAGCGGAGCGTGATCGTGACGGGCTCCTTGGCAATCACTTCCGCCGCCATCGCGAGCTTTTCGGACGCTTCCAGCTCACCGGCCGCGTGGACGATTTTAGCACGCTTCTCCCGCTCGGCTTCCGCCTGCTTGGCCATCGCCCGCTGCATGTCCGGCGGCAGATCCACCTGCTTGACCTCGACCGACGACACCTTCACGCCCCATGGCTCGGTGTGCTGATCCAGGATCTGCTGCAGGTCACGGTTGAGGCGGTCGCGCTCCGACAGCAGGTCGTCCAGTTCGACCTGTCCGAGCACGCTGCGCAGCGTCGTCTGGGCCAGCTGCGAGGTCGCGTAGTGGTAGCTCTCCACTTCGACAATGGCGCGGCGCGGGTCTATCACCCGGAAGTAGACCACCGCGTTGACCTTCACCGAGACGTTGTCCTTGGTGATGACGTCCTGCGGCGGCACGTCCATCACAATCGTCCTGAGGCTGACCCTCACCATCCGGTCGAGCGGCGCGAACACGAGGATCACGCCCGGCCCTTTCGGCTGGCTGAGCAGCTTGCCCAGGCGGAAAATGACGCCGCGCTCGTACTCGTTGAGGATCTTGATGGAGCTAATGAGATAGAAAACGACGATCGCGGCGAAGATCAGTGTAGGGGGAATCAGCACGTCGTGCCTCCGGGGGGATGATACTTGAATAAGAGGTTCCGGGTTCAGGTTCCGGGTTCGGGGTTCGGGGTTCCGGGTTCCGGGTTCGGGGGCCGAATCCGGTCCGGCCGCCAAGCTCATCTATTGCCGTTTCGCCACCCCGGGAGTTACCTCAAGGTCGGTCGACGACCCGGGGGCCCGGGGTCGCGGCGCGTCAGGATTGTGGCTGCGGCGGCGGCGCATCCCTGACCACGTGCAGGACCAGGCCGCTCAGGCCGGAGACGCGGGTCGGGGTGCCAGGCTCGAGGCGTTCGTCGGCGGTGGCGGCCCAGATTTCGCCGTGGGTGCGGACACGGCCCTGGCCTCCGGGCTCGATGGCAGCGAGCACGACGCCGCGCTCCCCGAGCATGCCGGAGGGGCCGGTGACCGGGGCGGCGCGCTGGGCGCGGACGCCGAGGCGCACCAGGAAAAGCAGCACGGCGGCGATGCCAAAAGTGACCGGCAGCACCAGCCGCAGACCAACCTGCATCTCCGGCAGCGGCGAATCAATCAACATCAGCGACCCGAACAGCAGCGAGACGATCCCCCCGGCGGCGAGCACCCCGAAGCTCGTGACCTTGACCTCGAGCACCAGCAGCGCCAGGCCGAAGAGGATCAGCAGGACCCCGGCGTAGCTGACCGGCAGGACCTGGAAGGCAAAGAACGCCAGCAGCAGGGAGATGCCGCCGGCGACGCCCGGCAGGATCGCCCCGGGGCTCCAGAGCTCGATCGTCAGTCCGAGCGTGCCGAGCGTCAGCAGCAGGTAGGCGACCTGCGGATGGGCGACGGCGCTCAGGATCCGCTGCGGCCAGGTCATGCGCACGGCCACCGTCGAGGCCCCGGCCGTGTGCAGGGTTTCGGTGCGGCCGTCGAAGCGCACTACCTTGCGGCCGTCGAGGCGCTGGATCAGTTCGGGCACGTCGTTGACAATCAGGTCGATCAGCGGCGGCGTCGCCCCGGCGGCTTCCTGTTCGGTGAACGATCGGCTTTCGGTGACCGCCTGTTCGACGAGCGCGACGTTGCGCCGGCGCTGCGTCGCCAGCGTGCGCGCGTAGGCGGCGACGTCGGAGGCCATCTTCTTCGCCATCGTGTCGTCGACTTTTTCGCCGTTCCCGGCCACGGGATGGGCGGCGCCGATGTGCGTGCCCGGCGCCATCGCGGCGACATCGGCGGCGATGGTGATCAGGAAGCCGGCCGAGGCCGCGCGGTTACCCGAGGGCCCGACAAACACCGCCACCGGCGTCCTGGCGTGAATGATGGCGTTGTTGATGTCGCGGGTCGAATCGACGAGCCCGCCGGGCGTGCGCAGCGTCAGGACGAACAGCCGCGCCCCCGCGGCATCGGCCCGCGCCAGCCCGTCGCGCACGTACTCGGCCGCAACCGGATGAATGATCCCGTCGATCTCCGCGGTATAAACCGCGCCCGGCTGCTGTCCCGCGACCAGCAGCGACCAGCCCGCCAGGCCGCACAGCACTACCAGCAGCTTCCGCATAGCCCCTCACGCTCCGGCACCTGGCCCCGCGGCACCCTGGCCCCGCGGCACCGTTGGCACCGTTGGTACCTTGTTACCCGGCCTTTTGTTACCTGATACTGCCGAGTATACGCCTCGCGTCCGCTGACGCGGGATCGAGCGTCAGCGCGCGATCGAGCTCGCTCCGGGCCGCGGGCACATCGCGCAGCTTGAGAAACGCCTCCGCCAGCGCGACCCGGGCCGGGGCGGAGTCGGCGCTCCAGATCGAGATTTTCAGCGCGTCGCGCGCCTCCTCCGGCCGCCCGGCCCGCAGCAGGATCCGGCCGATCAGGAGGTGGGCCTCGGCCTCGTAGGGCGAGAGGTAGACGGCCCGTCTTAGCTCGGTCATCGCTTCCCGATCCTCTTCGCGTTCGTAGAGCCGCCGGCCGCGGTTCAGATGGAACGCCGCCAGCTCGCGCTGGTCGCGCTGGGCGGTGTTGACGATGGTTTGTTCGGGCCGGCTGCCGCCGGCCGGCACCGGGTCCACTTTCACGCGTTCCAGGCCTTTCGGCACCGGCAGGCGATCGGCCGCGGCGCGCCGCTCGAGCTCCTCGTAGCGCGACGACAGCTGCCGCGCCAAATCCCGCTCGCGCTGCGCCTCGACGCCGCTGCCCGACGACTGCAGCGCCGCCGCCAGCACGTAATGGGCGTCGGCGTCGGTGGGATCGCGGCGGACGGCTTCGCGCAGCCAGTACACCGCTCCCTGATAGTTGCGCTCGAGAACGTAGGCGTAGCCGAGGTTGAAGAGATAGTCCGCATCCCCGGGATCGGCGTCCGCGGCCTTGGTGAGATAGAAGATCGCCGAACCGGTCTGCGCCGTGGCGCCGCGGCGGATGAGGACGACGCCGAGATTGTTCTGGGCCGGGCCTGCCGGCTTGACGCCGCCGCGGGCCGGAGCAGCCGCGGCCTCCTCGGCGATCGTCTTGAAGACGCCGAAGGACTCGTCGTATCGCTTGAGCGAGAGCAGCGACACCCCGGACAGAAACCGCGCTCTCGCCTGCTGCGGCGACTCGGCGCCGACCGCCCGCGCCGCCGCCAGCGCCGCCGCGTCGTCTCCTTGCTCGGTCCGGACATCCCAGAGCGCGAGCTGGGCGCCGTCGTAGCCGGGAAAGAGCTTGATGGCGGTTTCGAGAAACGTCGCCTGTGCGGCCGGGCTCTCGGCAATCAGCCCCTTGATGTAATTTTCGAAGGCGTCGAGCGGCGGACGCCGCGGCCGCACCCCGGGCCGCGCCATGTCGTTCTTCAGGCGCTCGGCCACGGTGTCGTAGAGCGAGAAGAAATCCGTCAGCGGCCCTTCAACCGAGATTTCCGGATCGAGGCGGCCGACATCCATCCGGATGCTGTGGGCCTGAACCTTGAGGCGCCCGCCCTCGACCGAATACCCCCCGACCATCACCTCCGAGGCGCCGACCAGCTCGCCAACCTTGATGAGCGTGGCGCGGCTGAGCGTCGCCGACAACGGCAGGTGCAGCTCTTCGAACGCCCGCACCCGCTCCGCGCGGGTGATGGCGCCGGCGCCGCGCGCGCTCAGTTCATCGGCGAGCAGCACGGCCGAGGCCTCCGACAGCCAGTGGACCGCCGGGTCGTGCCGGGTGTTTTCGAACGGGAGGACGAGCACGCGGTCGCCGGCACGGGCCCAAGCCTGGACGGGCAGGGCGATGAGGAGCAGGAGGAGGAGAAAGAAGTGAACGAGGAGTCTGACGGACCCGCGGCTGTGCACCCTGGAGCTCCTGGAGTGACGGGCCCGGGCGGGCGACGCCGCTAAGCGGCGGCCTGTTCGCCGGTCGGGGCGGGCCCGGAGTTGACGACCACCGACAGGAGGCAGCCCTTCCTGCCCCCGCCGGCGCGGCATTCGGTCACGGTGGCGCTGGCGTGGATGTCGAACAGCTCCAACACCCGGCCGATCGCGGCGGCATAAAACCCACACAGCGGCGTCGCCGGCACCTCACGCACTTCGCAGAAGAGCGATCCGCGCAGATCGACCGAGCCGACGCTGCCCCGCAGCCGCACGATGGCGCGCGAGCCCGGATAGGTGCTGCGCACCAGTTGACGGCCCACCCGCAGCGCGGCGCGCGCCCGCAGGGCCGCCGGCAGGCGGCTGATGATGCGCCGCTCCAGCGGCGGCAGGGTGCTGACCGTCCAGTCCCCCGCGTAGCGCCCGGCCCGGCTGGTGATCAGCGCGTAGGCCTCGCCTTCGGTCCGGAGGAAGCTCAGCACCGCCGACAGCGGCGCCAGCCCGATGGTGCCCTCCCGCAGGCCGGACACGTTGATCCAGTTCTCGTAGAATTCGAGCCGCGTCGGCAGCAGGTCGGCGATCGACTGGTGCAGACTGGCCACCAGCACGCGTCCGATGCGCGGCTCGCTCATCGTCCGCCCCCCTGCCGGCCGGCCACGCCGACGCCGTGAAGTTGTGCGGCCTCGCCGGCGGCTGGTAAACTGCAGGGTCCAGGCCTATGAGAGAGACCACGCTGGGTGCCGCCATCCTCGCGGGGGGCCGCGCCCGCCGACTCGGCGGCGTCAACAAGGGAGCGCTGCCGCTCGGCTCCTCGGCGATTGTCGATCGTCAGCTCGAGGCCATTCGGACGGTCGCGACTCATATCTTCGTTGTCGGCGGCGCCGCCGAGGCCTGGGCCCGGCGGGGTCTTCGCGTCGTGCCGGACGAGCTGCCCGACACCGGACCGCTCGGCGGCATCTGGACGGCGCTGTCGCAGTCGCCCTGCGACCGCACCCTGATCCTGGCCTGCGACCTGCCCTTCGTGACCGCGACGCTGCTGGCGCGCATCGCCGCCGAACCCGGCGACGTCGTCGTACCGCGCAGCGCCCGGGGGCTGGAGCCGCTCTGCGCCATCTATTCGGCCCGCTGCCTCGCGGACATCCGATCGCGGATCGACCGGGGGGCGCTCGAGGCCTCGACGCTGCCCGCCGGCGTGGACGTCGTCGAGCTTGGGCCGGAGATCGTCGCCGCGTACGATCCGGACGGCCGCCTGTTCCTGAACGTCAACACGCCGCATGATTACGAGCGCGCCAAGGGAATGATTGATGTGAACCTGGATTCCGACCACGAATCGAAAGAAGATCGTATCACGACTGCGCCATCCCCCACGTAACCGTCCGAGAGCCACCGCGAAATGATTCTGCCGATCCATCGACTCGTCCGAGCCCGGATGGCTGACGCCGTCAGCCGCCTCTACGACATCCCCGCGGACGATCCGGTCCTGGCCGCCATCCCGGTCGAGGCAGCCCCGCGCCGGGCGCTGGGGGACCTGGCGGTGCCGCTGGCCTTCGAGCTGGCGCGCCGCCTCCGTAAGGCGCCGCGCGCCATCGCCCAGGAGATCGTCGGCGCCCTGGGCGCCGTGGAGGGCTTCTCGCGCATCGAGGCGGCGCCGAACGGCTACGTCAATTTCTTCATCGATCGTCCGAGGTACGCGCGCGCCTGGCTGGAAGGCCGGGCATCGGCGCCGCAGCCGCGGGCCGGCAAGGCGATCGTCGAGCACACCGCCATCAACCCGAACAAGGCGGCGCACATCGGCCACATCCGCAACGCCGCGCTCGGCGATGCGCTCGGCCGGCTGCTGCGATTCCTCGGCCGGCAAGTGGAGATCCAGAACTACATCGACGACACCGGCGTCCAGGTCGCGGACGTCGCGGTCGGCTTCCGCGAGATCGAAGGGAAGAGCCTCGACGAGGTGCGGGCGATTGCCGACGCCGGGCGCTTCGACTACTACTGCTGGGACCTCTACGCGCGGGTCACCGACTGGTACGAGGGGGACAAGGCGCGTCTCACGATCCGCTCCGCCGCGCTCCACGACATCGAGCACGGCGGCAACGAAACCGCGGCGCTCGCCGCCTTCATCGCCGAACGGATCGTGCGCGCCCACCTCAGGACCATGGCCCGCATGAACATCGGCTACGACCTGCTGACCTGGGAGGGCGACATCCTGCGGCTGCACTTCTGGACGCACGCCTTCGGCTTCCTCAAACAGACCGGCGCCGTGTTCCTGCAGACGGAAGGCAAGCTCGCCGGCTGCTGGGTGATGCGCATCGACGACGACGAGGCCAAGAACGAGGAAGAGACAGACGATGCGACCGAAGATCGCCGCGAGAAGGTCATCGTCCGCTCCGATGGCACCGTGACCTACGTCGGCAAGGACATGGCCTACCAGCTCTGGAAGTTCGGCCTGCTCGGGAAGGACTTCCACTACCGGGTGTTCGAACCGGGCGCTCCCCCGCTCTGGTCGACCAGCTCGACGCCGTCCGACGGTGCCGCGGCCGCGCCGGCGTTCGGCCACGCCTCCTGGGTGTGCAACGTCATCGACACCCGGCAGTCGTATCTGCAGAAGCTGCTCAAACAGGCGCTGGCCGCGCTCGGCTATGCCGAACAGGCCGGCCAGTCCATTCACTACTCCTACGAGATGGTCGCGCTGTCACACGCCACGGCGCGGGAGCTCGGCTATGACGTCGCCGCCGACGCCGACCGGCCGTTTGTCGAAGTGTCCGGACGCAAGGGCCAGGGGGTCAAGGCCGACGACCTGCTCGATCGCCTCACCGACAAGGCGGCCATCGAGGTCGCGCGGCGCAACACCGAGTTGAGCACGGAGGAGACCCGGACGATTGCCGCGGCGATTGCCACCGCCGCGGTCCGCTACTTCATGGTCAAGTTCTCGCGCGGCAAGGTCATCGTCTTCGACATCGACGAGGCGCTCAGCTTCGAGGGGGAAAGCGGCCCCTACCTGCAGTACGCAGCGGTTCGCGCCAACAACATCTTTCACAAGTTGCAGGAACGCTACGGGCTGGACGAGGCGGCGGTGGTCGCGGCCGTCTCCACCCTCGCGCCTGATGCGCTGCAGGGCGACGACGATGAGGCCCACGAACTGTGGGGGCTCATCCTCGAAGCCGCGCGGCTCGATGAAGTCGCCGAACAGTCGGTGCGGACGCTCGAGCTCTCGGTGCTGGCCAAGTACGCGTTCGGTCTCGCGCAGACGTTCAACGGCTTCTACCACAAGTATTCGATCCTCAACGAGGAGCGCGAGGACCGCCGCGCCTGGCGCGCGGCCGCGGTCGCCTATTACCGCAGCCAGCTCACCAAAGCCCTCGACCTCATGGGCTGCGCCGTTCCGGTCAAGATGTGAGCCAGACGATGGTGATTGGGGTGACGCGGTGCAGCCGCATCGACGACTACGTGGCCTCGGTCGAGGCCGCCGGCGGCCGCGTCCGGGTGATCGAGGCCGGGGATAATCCACCGGCGGCGTTCGCCGGCATCGACGGCCTGCTGCTGACCGGCGGCGGCGACGTCGATCCGCGGTGTTATGGCGCGCCGCGCCATCCGGCGACCGACGACGGTGAGCCGGGACGGGATGCTCTGGAGATCGCGCTGGCCGGGCGGTGCCTGGCGTCCGACCTGCCGCTGCTCGGCATCTGCCGCGGCATGCAGGTGCTGAACGTCGCCGCGGGCGGGTCGCTGGTGCAGGACATCCCGACCGAGGTGGGCGGGGCGGTGCCGCACAGCGTCGCGCTGCCGAAGGACGCGGTGGCGCACGAGGTCTCGGTGGCGGTCGGCAGCAGGCTGTCGGAGGTGCTCGCGGTTGACGGCCGTCCGCGAAGCACGTGCGCGGTGAACAGCCGCCACCATCAGGCGGCCCGCGAGGTCCCGGCGGCGTTGACGGTCTCCGCCACGGCGCCCGACGGCGTCATCGAAGCCATCGAACGCTCCGGCGCGCGGTTCTGCCTCGCGGTGCAGTGGCACCCGGAAAACTTCTGGCGGAGCGGCGAGTTCCGGTCGCTGTTCGAGGCGTTCGTCCGTGCGGCGCAGCCGGCCGGCGGCCGCTCCCGCTAATCGCCCGCCGATCGACCCATCCCCGCGCGGCGCACCGCCCTAGCCGGCGCGGTCGAACACGGCCGCGGTCTCGACGTGCGGCGTGCCGGGAAAGAGATCGAAGCCGCGCAGCGACGTCAGCGCATATCCCGCATCCAGGAGCCGCCGTGCATCCCGCGCCAGGGTCGGGGGATCGCACGAGACGTAGATGATGCGCGCGGCCGCCAGCCGCGGCAGGGCGTCCATCGCCTCGCGCGAGATGCCGGTCCGCGGCGGATCGAGCATCACCGTCTCGGGGCGGGTGCGGTCCCGGCGGACATAATCCTCCACCAGCCCGACCACCGGTTGCAGCCGCTCGGCATAGGGACGGGCGTTGCGCAGCAGATCCGCACCGCTCTCGCGGTCCCCTTCGACCGCCGAGACGCCTGACCGCCCGGCCGCCGCCAGCGACACCGAGAACAGCCCGACGCCGGCATACAGATCGAGCACCGCGCCCGCCGCCGGCACCGCATCAATGACGTGCAGCGTCAGGGCGGGCAGCAGATACCGGTTGCCCTGAAAGAACGAGGCGGCGTGGCGGCCGAGCGTTCCCGAGGACGCCCGCCCGCCGGTCAGCAGCGGCAACGGGTCGCTGACGACGGGGTCGCCCGACTGGCTGAACGCGCCGCTCGCCGAGCGCGCGCTGCAGCCGGTGAGGCCAGCCGCGGCGACGCCAGCGGCCAGGGTCTCCGGCGGCAGCGCGTCCGCGCTGCGCAGCTCGAGGTGCATCGCCCGCTCGCTGCCGGCGATGTTCTCGCTGACCTCGATCGCCACGACCGCTCCGGCGCTGCTCCCGAGTGCCGCCAGCATCGCCGGGACCGCGGCCAGCGCGCCTTCGGATAGCTGTCCGGTCGGGCCGGGATCGCACAGCTGATGCGTCCCCTCGCGGAAGAACCCGGCGCGCCTTTCCTCGACGTGCAGTCTGGCGCGCATGCGGTAGCCCTGCTCGGGTGAGGCAGTCACGGACACCGGCCCGGGAAGAGCGGTCCGGCCGATGCGCGCGAAGGCGTCGGCGATGACCTCCCCCTTCAACGCGAGCTGCCGCTCATAGGCGATGTGCGCGTAGCCGCAGCCGCCGCAGGCGTGGTCGAACGAGCGCTCACGCCGATCGCCCGACGGCTCGAGCACCATCGTCATCGCGGCGAACGCCAGCCGCTTCTCGACGCGCTCGATGCGCGCCTCGACGCGCTCGCCGGGAATGGCGCCGGCGACCAGCACGACCTGGCCGTCGTGGCGGGCAATCATCCGCCCTCCCGGCACCGGCTTCTCGATCGTCAGTGCCAGGAGATCGCCGGGCTTCAGGGTCGTGCCCGCGCCGGACCCGCCGCGTGCTGTCTTGTTCATTGGTAGGCAATCACCGGCACGCCGAGGCTCTCCCGCACCAGCCGCTCGAACGCCGCGGCGAGGGCGCGCGCCCGGGCCTCGGGCGCCAGCCTGGACCCGAACGGCGCCAGTTCGGCTTCGGCCTCGCGCCGCAGCTCCCGTGCCGCGGCCTCGTCGATGGCCGCGCTCGACGCCTCGATGACACGGCGATCGATCCGGGCCAGCTCGTCCACCAGCCGCTCCCGTGCCTCACCGCGAATCTGCCGCGCCCGCGCCTGCATCTGCTCGAGCTCGCGCACCACCTCGTCGATCATCGCGTCCAGCACCACCGGCCGGACCGGCTTGCTCCGCAGGGTGACCAGGCGCGCGATCGCCCGCTCGATGTGCGCGGTCAGCGCCGGCTTGCGCGACGCTGGCTCCGCGGCCTCTGGCGGCACCTCCCCGGTGGCGTCCCCCCCGGACACGCCGACGGCGCGCCGCCAGGCATCGAACAGCTCGAGAATGTCCGCCTCGCAGAACTCGATCCGCACCGGACGCCGGCGCGGCCCGCGGGCGTGATAGCGCCCGCAGTACTGGTCGATGCCGCGATAGACCAGCTTCAGCGGCACCCCCTGTTCGGCCCAGCCGCAGACGCGCTCGAATGCCGGGCCGACGATCCGCACCAGATGTCCTTCGTTGCTGCGGCAGAGATAGGCTTCGATTTCACGGCAGTACTCCGCGGTCTCCATCGTCATCCGTGCTGTTCGTGGTTGCGCGCCCAGATGATCCGCAGCCCCTTGAGCGTGAGGTCGGGGTCGACCCGCTCGATGGCGACGCTCTCCCCGGCAATGATCGAGGCCATCCCGCCGGTGGCGATGCAGGCGGCGCGATCGCCCTTCTCGAGCTCGGTGCGCATGCGCGCGACGATGCCGTCGACCATCGAGACGTAGCCAAAGAAGAGCCCCGACTGCATCGAGGTGACGGTGGTCCGGCCGATCACCGAGCCCGGCTTGCGGACATCCACCCGCGGCAGGCGGGCGGCGCGCTGGAACAACGCGTCGGCGGAAATGCCAATGCCTGGGCAGATGACGCCGCCGATGTACTCGCCCGCTCCGGAGATGGCATCGAATGTCGTCGCGGTGCCGAAGTCGACGACCACCACCGGCGTCGCCACCGCACGCCCGTAGGCCTCGTAGGCCGCCACCGCGTTGACGACGCGATCGGCGCCGACATCCGAGGCCGGGGTGTAGAGCACCGGCATGCCGGTGTTGCTGCCGGGATCGACCGTCAGCGGCGTCCGCTGGAAGAAGCGCTCCCCCATCTCCTCCATCGTCCTGGTCAGCGGCGGCACCACCGAGGAGAGGATGATGCCGTCGACGCGATCCAGCGGGATGCGGCTTCGCTCGAAGAGGTGCGTCACCAGAATCCCGACTTCATCCGCCGTCCGCTCGCGCATCGTCGCCAGCCGCCAGCTCTCCGCGAGCCGCTCCCCGTCGAAGACGCCGAGGACGATGTTGGTGTTGCCGACGTCGATCGCTAAGAGCATGTGTCCTCCTTCCGGCGGCGGCCTCGCGCCTCGCGCCTCAGCCCCACCGGAGTTCTCCCGAAATGATGCGCTCGACGCGATCGCCGACGTGCACCAGCAGCGCGCCGTCGTCCGCCAGCCGTGCCGCGATGCCGCCGATCGGTCCGCCCGGCGTGTCCCAGGCGACCGCGGTGCCGATCGCCGAGGGGGCCAGGCTGCGCCATCGCTGCAACAGCGGCCCCGGCCGGCCGGCGCCGAGCTCGGCGACGCGCGCGGCGAGCGCGGCGAGGGTCTCGGCCAGCACCGCGCCGCCGTCGGGGACCCGCCCAAGCTCGGTCTCGATCGACGTCGCGGTCGCCGCCAGCGCCGGCGGATACGCGGCGGAGCGCAGGTTGACGCCAAAGCCGAGGATGACGTGATGCAGCCCGTCAGCCGCGGACGAGGCCTCAGCCAGCACGCCGGCGAGCTTGCGCCGGCGCGGCGGCCGGCCCGAGTGGACGACGATGTCGTTGGGCCACTTGATCTGCACCGGCAGCCCGGTCGCCGCACGGACGCCGTCAGCCACCGCGACCCCGCCCGCCAGCGTCAGCAGCGGCGCGACGACGGGATTGCGGCAGACGACCGAGACGTAGAGCCCGGCGCCCGCAGGGGAGAACCAGGTCCGGCCGAAGCGGCCGCGGCCGGCGGTCTGCGCCGAGGCCACGACCGTCGTCCCTTCGGGCGCGCCCGCCTCGGCCAGCGCGGCGGCGACGTCGTTGGTCGAGCCGGTCTCCGGAAAGTAATGGATCGGCGTCCCGAAGGCGCCGAGGCGCGCGCGCCGGGCGGCCATCGCCTCGGCGAAATCGTCGGGCAGCGGCTCAGACATCCGCTTTGATCGAGGGCGGATGGGCTGACGCCGCCGGCGGCGGGTCCAGCTCGAGCTCGAAGCTCAGATCGGCCGCCGGAGCTGAATGCGTCAGCGCCCCGACCGAGACGTAGTCGGCGCCGGTGGCGGCCAGCTCCGGAATCCGCGCCAGGGTGACGCCCCCGGAGAGCTCGATCTTGGCGCGTCCACCAATGCGGCGGACCGCCTCCCTGACGTCCTCGATCGACAGGTTGTCGAGCAGAATGACGTCGGCGCCGGCCGCGATCGCCTCGTCCACCTGGTCGAGCGACTGTGCTTCGATCTCGACCGCCATCTCGTGGCCGGCCGCCTTCATCTTCTGGACAGTCGCACCGACACCGCCGCCGAGCCTGATGTGGTTGTCCTTGATCAGGATGCCGTCGTCCAGGCCGTCGCGATGATTGGTGCCGCCGCCGGCGCGCACCGCGTACTTCTCCAGCGCGCGCAGCGTCGGGGTGGTCTTCCGGGTGTCGAGAATCGTGATGCGGCCGGCGGCCGCGTCGACGAAGCTCCGGGTCAGCGTCGCGATGCCTGACAGGCGCTGGAGAAAGTTGAGCGCCGTGCGCTCGGCCGTCAGCATGTTGGCGGCGGAGCCGCGCACCTCCGCGACGATGGTGCCGGGAGCGCAGCGGTCGCCGTCGCCGCGGAGCGAAGTGAAGACGGCGCCGGGGTCGAGCTGCCGAAACGCCTCCGCCGCGACTTCGAGCCCGGCGATGACGCAGTCCGACTTGGCGAGGATGATCCCCCTGGCGCGCAGCGACGGATCCACCGTCCCCTCGGTAGTCACGTCCCCCCACCCGAGATCTTCCGCGAGCGCCCGCCGGAGCGTCTCCCGGTAGAGCGCCGGCTCGAGCGGAGCGAACGGTACGGACTTCACGGCCGCGGCTCCCCGGCCGGTGCCGCCGGCT
>JAYTEJ010000050.1:0-4719 GCA_043735365.1 Acidobacteriota bacterium | reverse complement strand
CGGCGCCCTTCTCTATCTCGTTGCGGTGCGCCGCGCGTCGCCGCCGGCAGCGTCCGTCAGTCGGGGCTGACAGCCAGAACGTCGTACTTCCAGACCGCGGCGGCGAACGCCAGCGGGGTTAGAATGTTGAGCGCGCAGATGGCAGCGGTCAGGAGCAGCCGGCTGGCGCTGTCCGGCGCGACCGCGGTCAGCACCGGGACGAAGACCACGGCCAGCACCCCCCCGCCCACCTGGCTGATCAACACCAGCTCGAGCACCCGCTTGATGTGGAGCGCACCGCTCGCGTAGGCCTCCCGGTGACTGCGTGACAGTGAAACGATGGCCGCGACCGGCAGCACGAAGCTGAGCAGCACCATCAACGGAAATCCAAAGACGATGATCGCCAGCACGTAGCCCGGACGCAGCCCGGCCATCGACTCCGGAGCGAACCAGACGAGCCCGGCGATGGCCAGTGGTGTCAGCGCGTAGACCACCGCCATCTGCACGCCGGAGGTGCGGATCCATGGGCGGCGCCGGGGAAAGACCTGCGTGAAATGGAACAGCAGCAGCGCGCCGACGCCCAGCCCCGCCATGACGACGGCGGTGGCGGCGGCGGGCATCTTCGCGGGATCGGCGGCGCCGCGGATCCAGAGCGCCGTGGGCACGCCGAAGACAACGACGTTGGCCAGCGAGAAGGCGAGGAACACCCGCGTGCGGATATCGGTTCGGGCACGGAGCCAGGCCCCGACGCCGACGGCGATGTAGCAGACGGCGGCCACCGCCTGCGAGAGGGCATCAATCACCGTGAAGGCTGGCGCGGGCAGCGACACTAATTGGTGGAAGCGGCGGCGCGCCGATAGACGATGCGGCCGTCGAATACCGTGAGGACGACGGCCGCCGTCGAGAGGCGGTCCGGGCCGTCCAGGACGTTGCTGGACAGCACCACGAGATCAGCCAGCATGCCGGGCTTGAGCGCGCCCTTGCGCTGTTCGTCGAAGGAGGCGTAGGCAGGCGCGGCGGTGAAGGCGTCGACGGCCCGCGCGATCGGAAAGCCGTCCGGCGCCCCGCGCGTCGCCGAGGCCGCGATCGCGTCGAGCGGATGCAGCGCGCCGTCGGGCCAGCCGGTGGCAAAGGCGACCCGCGTGCGCGCCGGCGTGATCGTCGCGGCGGGCCATGCCCGGGCGGCGCGCGCCTCGCCAATCAGCGGCGCCAATGCCTCGACGCTGGCGGCGGCCGCTTCGTCAGGCCTGACCACGGCGATGATGCCGAGCGGGCCGAACTTGGGGAGATCCTCGGCGCTGACGAGCATCAGTCGACCGATCCGGTGACGCCGTCCGCGGGCCGGCTCGGGGTTCGACATCGCGGCATGCTCGTAGGCGTGGAGCGCCATGCGCGCCGCCAGATCGCCGAAGGCATCGATGGTGATCTGCCAGCCGCGGGCATCGAGGAGCCGCACCAGGCGGTTGAGCTCGTCAGCCTGGATTGTCGTCGGCGGCACGGGAGTGTCGTCCACGGGATCGGGATCGGTCTCGAGCAGGGCTGCCGCAGATTGCCCGGCCGGGCCATCGACGGCGATATGAGCGCCGCCCACCTTGAAAAGAGGATCGTCGGGGAAGCGTCGGGACAGCATGTCGAGGCTCGTGAAGTCGCGCTCTGTGGCGCCGGCGCCGACCGCGATCGACGCATAGACGCGCAAGTCGAGCGCACCCGCGCGGCGCGCCTCGTCGTAGAGCGCGAAGTCCTCGCCGGCCACGCTGGCGTCCTGCACGCTGGTGACGCCGTGCTCGTGCGCCTCGGCGATCGCGGCGCGCAGACCCAGGGCCCGGTCGTCCCGCGTCGGCGCCGGGATCAGCCGCGTCACCGCGGCCGCCGCGGCGCGGCGCAGGACGCCGTTCGGCTCGCCGTGTCCGTCCTTCTCGATGCTGCCGCCCGCCGGCGCGGTCGCGCGCCGGGTCACGCCGGCGCGCCCGAGCGCCGCGGTGTTGACCCAGGCGGCGTTGCCGTCGGCCGAGAGAATGCACGCCGGCCGCGTGCCGGTCACGCCGTCCAGCAGCTGGCGCGTCGGGCCGCCCTTGCCGAACATCTCGCCGGACCAGCCGCGCCCGACCACCCAGGGCCGGTCGGGATGGGCCTCGGCCCACTCCGCGACCCGGGCGACGACCTCGTCCTGCGATTCGGCGCCGGAGAGGTCCACTTCCTCGAGCCGCAGCCCGCCATCGATGAACCGTACCTCCGCATCGTTGAAGCCGGGCACGATGGCGCCGCCGCGCGCATCGACCATCACCGTCTGCGGCCGCTGCAGCCGCGCCACGTCGCGGTCGCTGCCGACGCGGAGGATCTGATTGCCGCGGATGGCCACAGCCTCCGCCGTGCCGCCGGCCGCGTCGGCGCTGTAGACCTTGCCGTGAAAGACAATGAGATCGACGGGGCCGTCGCTGTCGTCGCGCTGGGCGCCGACAATCAGGCCCGCAATCAGAGTGGCGGCAACAATTGCCACGACGACGTACGTGGTAAGGCGGGCGGCCATGACTTGTTCCGGGCGCGACGGTGTCGATCCGCCCGGCGCCCGGCCCTGGTGCGGCATTCTAGCACGCCAGGGGGGGTCGCATCGTTAGCGCAAGTCGTTGATTCTGAAGGTGGACGGCGGCGGTGGTACAGTGCTGCCGCATGCATCGAAGGGGCGGCGCGTGATGAAATTCGCGATTCTCGGATCCGGGGCGGTGGGCGGCTATTACGGCGCCAGGCTGGCGCAAGCGGGACACGACGTCACCTTCGTCGCGCGCGGCGCCCATCTCGACGCCATCCGCTCACGCGGGCTGGCGGTGCGCAGCCCCGCGCTCGGGGATTTCGTGGCCCGCGCCAAGGCCGAATCCGACCCCTCACAGGTGGGCGTGGTCGATGTCGTCCTATTCGCGGTCAAGGCCTACGACAACGCCGCGGCGCTGCCGCTACTCCTGCCGATGCTCGGTCCGCACTCGTCGGTGCTGACGCTGCAGAACGGCGTCGACTCCGCGATCGAGACTGCAGCGGTCGCGGGGAGCAGCCGCGTCATCGGCGGGACCACCTATATCGCCACGGCGCTTGCCGCCCCTGGCGTGATCGAGCAGACCGGCACGCATCGTCGCATCGTCTTCGGCGAGGTCTTCGGGGACCTGCCCAGGCTGACGCCCAGGGTGCGCGCCATTGCTGAGGCGCTCACCGCGGCTGATGTCCAGGCCGAGCCGGTGGGCGACGGGCGGATTCCGATCTGGGAGAAGTTCATCTTCCTGGTGGCGCTGGCCGGATTCACAGGGGCTTCACGCCTCCCGATCGGACCGCTCTGGGCCGATCCCTACGTTCGCGCCCGTTTCCTCGCCGGCTGCCGCGAGATCGAACAGCTGGCGAGGGCGGAGGGGGTCAACGTCAAGGCCGATCTGCTGGATCAGATCGAGGCCTACGTCGGCGGCATTCCGGGAACGATGCGGTCGTCGCTGCTCATCGACCTCGCTCAGGGGAAGCGCATCGAAGTGGAAGCGCTGCACGGCGCGGTGGTCCGGCGCGCCGCCGCCGCTGGTGTCGATGTTCCGATTATCTCCACGCTCTACGCGTTGCTGAAGCCGCTCGCCGCGGGCGCGCCGCTACACGAGTCTGTCTAGGCCGGCTCAGACCGCGTCGGTCCGGCCGAAGGCTTCAGGGCTGGAGGGAATGCCCCCCTGGCTGACGGTTTCGGCCAGCTCCCGCATCCGCTGATCGGCCGCGGTCCGCATCTTGTCGATCAGCCCCGAAATGCGCTCCGCCTGTTCGACGACCGTCGCCAGGTCGCGCTGCAGATCCGGGTCCGAATACTCCCGCTCGAGCAGATCGCAATGGCCGATGATGATCTGCAGCGCGCTGTTCATTTCGGTGGCAATCGCCAGCGTCAGCTCCGACATCGTCTCCATCGACCGGAACTTGCCCATCGTCATCTGCAGCTGCTGCGCGACGTGGGCGACCGCAAAGATTTCCGCGATCGGCTGCAGCACCTCGACATGCCCCGGCTCGAAGGCCGCGGGCTGGCGCGAGACGACGTTCAAGGTGCCAACGGCCCGCCCCTTGGTGATCAGCGGCAGCAGCAGGGCCGACCGCAGCCCGGCGCTGTGAAGCACGTTGATGTCGAGCAGGTCGGCGGCGCGGACACTGGTGTCGGCGATGAGCAGCGGCTCCCTCGACAGGACGACGGCGCCGATGGCCGTCCGCTCCATCTTGAACACGATGTCGGGGCGTGCCCGCGAACGTCGATCGTGCTGGCTGACCCGTGCCGTGTAGGTCTGAAACTCCAGCCCGTCGTCCGACAGCAGCGCCAGCCCCACACGGTCGCAGGGGACCAGCCGGACGATCCGCTGGGCCAGTGTCTGAAAGGCGAGGGGAACGTCGACCGACCGCGCCACCACCTGCAGCACGGCGTTGGAGAGCTCGAGCTGGCCGACCTGGTCGAGTGTGGCGGAGTACGCCTGCTCGTGAACTCCGACGGCGCGCTGCAGCGAGGTGATCCGCCGGGTCGCGACGGAGGCAAGCAGCAGCAGGGCGCCGCCCGAGAGCAACGCCTCCACCGCCGCCTGCCAGGGGACGAAGAGGCTGTCGCCGGCAAAGGCTCCGCGAAACGCCCATGCCGCGGCGAGCACCGTCAGGGCGACGGCGGCGCCCCAGATGCTCCCCCCTCCATCAGATCGATCGGTATCCGCCAGCCGGCTCCGCTGCTCAGTATCCACGAGTTCGTTTCTT
>JAYTEJ010000049.1:0-2625 GCA_043735365.1 Acidobacteriota bacterium | reverse complement strand
GTTGGACGGGCCCTCCGCGACCTCCAGCAGGAAGGGCTGATCGAGCGCCGTGCCGGTTCCGGGAGCTTCGTGCGGCGCTGCAGCCCGCAGACGCTCACTCGCCTGACCTTCGGCTTGCTGCTGCCCGACCTCGGCGATACCGAGATCCTCGAGCCCATCGCCCGCAGCCTGACCGCGGCGCCGGCCGCCAGCGACCACGCCTTCCTCTCAGGCGGCGGAGTTCCCGACCTCACCCCCTCTGAAAAGGAGCAGGCGGCCTGGGAGCGCTGCCGCCAGTACATCGATCGCGGCGTCGCCGGTGTGTTCCTGGCGCCCCTCGAGCTCACGCCCCGCAAGGACGTCGTCAACGAGCGGATCACCTCGGCGCTCCGCGCCGCCGGCATCCCCATTGTGCTTGTCGACCGTCCCGCCGCCCCCTACGGCCGCAAGGACGAACACGATCTGGTCGGGATCGACAACCGCCGCGCCGGCTACCAGATCACCGACCACCTCCTGCGCCACGGCGTCCGGCGCCTCGCCTTCGTCTGCCTCGCCAACGCCGCCGCCACCGTCGACGCCCGGCGCGCCGGCTATCGCGAGGCTCTCCACCAGCACGGCGCCCCGGTCGAGGCCGCCCTGGCGCTCGCCGTCGACCCCGGAGATACCACCGCGATCGCCGCCCTGATGCGCGACCAGCATCCCGAAGGCATCGTCTGCGCCAACGACCGCACCGCCGGCCTCGTCATGCACGCCCTGCTCGATCTCGGCTACCCGGTCCCCGACGCCGTCCGCATCGTCGGCATCGACGATCAGCGCTACGCCAGCCTGCTGCCGGTGCCGCTGACGACGCTGCGGCAGCCGTGCCGCGAGATCGGCGTCGCCGCGATGGCGGCGATGCTCGAGCGGCTGACCCGCCCGACCCTGCCGCCCCGCGACATCCTCCTGCACACACCGCTGATCGTCCGCAAATCATGCGGCGCGCACCTCGCCGACCCGGATGCGTCCGGCCGCTAGTTTCAGGAGCCCTCGATGTTTGGATTCTTCTCGACCCGCCTCGGCTGTCTCGGCTCGCTGGCCGTTTCGATTGCCGGCACCGTCGTGCTGACGCTGCTGATGCGCGGCTGCAGCGCGCCCTCCTGGTAGCTCTCAGCTGTTAGCGCTCACTCGGCTTTCTGTGCTCAGCCGGGAGCCGGGAGCCGGAAGCCGGAAGCCGGAAGCCGGGACCGGGGAGCCAGAAGCCGGAAGCTGATGGCCTGTACGCTACGATGTCGCTTCCACAGGAGAGCGCCAGTCATGTTCGTGCATGCCGTGTATTTCTGGGGCCAGCCCGACCTCACCGACGCCGACAAGGGGTCATGGCTCAAGGGGCTCAAGTCGCTGCCGGGGATCGAGACCGTCGAGCACGGCTACGTCGGCGTCCCTGCCGACACCCACCGCGACGTCGTCGAAAACACCTACAGCTATGCGCTCGTCCTGGTGTTCAAAGACAAGAACGCGCACGACCGCTATCAGGTGCACCTGACGCACCTGGCCTTTGTCGAGACCTGCGCGAAGTTCTGGCGGAAGGTGATCGTGCACGACTCCGTGCCCGCCTGACGCGGCCGCGGTGATCCGCCTTTCAGGGAGAGTCCGATCCATGCTTCGACGCAGCCTCCTCCTTGCACTCGTGGCCGCGGCCGGCGCCGGCGTCCAGGGCGCCGCCCCGTCGCCGGGCTTCACTCCCGGCAACCGGGTACTGCTCGACGCCCACAACTGTTATCCCTATGACGGCAAATGGCCGGAGCGCATCGACCGCGCCATCGGCGCCGGCACGCCGCTGGCGATCGAGCAGGATCTTTTCTGGTCCGTCGATCCGCAGACCGGCGCCGGCCGTTCCCTGGTCACGCACGGTGCGCCCATCACCGGCACCGAGCCGACGATGAAGGCGTATTTCTTCGAGCGCATCCGGCCGATCATCGAGCAGGCGCTGCGCGACAACCGCCGCGAGGAGTGGCCGGTCGTCGTCCTCAACCTCGACTTCAAGAGCGACGAGGCGGCGCATCATGCCGCCGTCTGGGCGCTGCTCGGCGAGTACGAGTCGTGGCTGAGCACCGCACCGCGGACGGCGTCCGCGGCCGACGTGCCGCCGATCACGCCGGGGCCGCTGCTCGTCCTCACCGGCGAGCAGGACGAACAGGAGCGCGATTTCTACGCGAACCTACCCGTTGGCGGCAAGCTGAGACTGTTTGGCGCGGTGCACAGGGCGACGTCCGGCGCCCTGACCGCGAAGACCAACTACCGCCGCTGGTCCAACAACCCCTGGTCCGTGGTCGAACCCGAAGGGCAGCCCAAGTCGGGGGCGTGGACGCCGGAAGACGCGTCGCGGCTGGCGTCGGCGGTGAAGACGGCGCACGACGCCGGACTGTGGATCCGCTTCTACACGCTGGACGGCCGGGATCCCGCGGATAGCTCGGGCGGCTGGTCGCCGTCCTACAACTTCGGGTCGCTCGACGCGGTGCGTGAGCGCTGGGTGGCGGCGATCAAGGCCGGCGTCGATTTCGTGGCGGTGGACCAGTACGAGGAGTTCGGCCGGACGCTGCGCGCAACGGCGGCGCCCCGCTAACGGCGTCGAGTCGCCAGCCAGCACCCGGCTCGACGATCCCCCGG